>JAGACI010000050.1 GCA_017614185.1 Lachnospiraceae bacterium
AAACACATCGACATTCACCTCGTTGTAATGAACAAAATGGTTCGATGCAGCATAAGCGATGACGGAATCGGATGCGAAAACATCGAAGACGGAATGGGAATCTCCGGAATGAAAAGGAGAGTAAGAAACGTAAACGGCACTTTGGATTTTGAAACAACGGCAGGATTCAGTGTTACAATGCTTTTGCCTTTATAAGGAGAAATATGGACAAGATTAAAGTAATAATTGCAGATGACAGCGATTTTGTAAGAGACGGAATGAAAATCATTCTTGATGTGGATGACGACTTTGAAGTTTTAGGCTGTGCCTCAAACGGAAGAGAAGCTATAGATATCGCGGCAAAGAATGCACCGGATGTTTTTCTTATGGATATTCAGATGCCTGTGATGGACGGAATAGAGGCCACAAAGGAGATAGTCGAAAAAGGACTTGGAAAGGTATTGATTCTTACAACCTTTGATGATGATGAACTTGTACGCGAAGCCCTTGCATCAGGCGCCAAAGGATACCTTATCAAGAACCATACTCCCGAGCACTTAAAGCAGATGATTAAATCTGTATACAACGGAACCGGAGTAATGGAAGAGAATATTCTTGAATCCCTTACAAAAGGCAGCGATTTAATTTCGGGAAACGGGGCTGAAGGTTTTGATGAATCCGGTTTTTCACCGAGAGAATTAGAGATAATAAAAGCAGTGGCAGATGGCCTTTCGAATAAGGAGATAGCTGAGAAACTCTTTATCTCCGAGGGAACCGTTAAGAACTATATCACAACGATTCTATCAAAAGAGGGCCTGTCACACAGGACGGCCCTCGCAGTTTATTATCTGACCGGTAAGAAATAATTAATTCTGACCGTAGTAAGCATTGGCACCATGCTTACGATTGAAATGTTTGTCACGGATACAGTCCGGAGCGGGTGCAACATCTTTGTTAACCTGCTCTGTAAAGAGTGCCATCTTGGCAACCTCTTCAAGGACTACCGCATTGTATACGGCCTGATCTGCATCCTTGCCCCAGGTGAAGGGACCGTGGTTCTTGCAGATTACACCGGGTACATACTTGGTATTGATTCCTCTTTCTTCGAAGGTCTCAATGATAACCTTTCCGGTATTAACCTCATATGCCGCATCGATTTCTTCGGGAGTAAGATTCCTCGTGCAGGGTATCGGACCGCAGAAGTAATCCGCGTGAGTGGTACCGTAGAGAGGAATATCTCTTCCTGCCTGTGCCCAGGCAACGGCATATGTGGAGTGAGTATGAACTACTCCGCCGATTTCAGGATATTTCTTATAAAGTTCAACGTGGGTAGCAGTATCTGAACTGGGTTTGTATTTACCCTCAACAACCTCACCATCCAGATTAACGAGGACCATATCCTCGGGCTTTAATTCTTCATACTCAACACCCGAAGGCTTGATTGCAAAGATTCCGCTTTCGCGGTCAATGCCTGATACATTTCCCCAGGTATATGTAACAAGGCCTCTTTTGGGAAGCTCCATATTTGCCTCATATACCTGCTTTTTTAATTCTTCCAGCATATTCCCTCCTTAAAAACTAACGCCAGCTTTCCACTGCGGCAGCTTCACCCTTGAGTGCAAGCTTGTAGTCCGCAATCCACTTGTCATAGCCTTTAACCATTTCGGGATCGGGATCCATTGTGCTTGATTCCTGGCCTGCAAATACCTTCTTGTCAAGGTAGTCCTGTAAGGACTGTGACTTGTCATCTCTTAATAAGAAGTTTGCAAGAACAGCCATTCCCCAAGCTCCGCCTTCGCCGGCAGTAGCCATAACGGTGATGGGAGCGTTAAGTGCAGCGGCAAGAACCGACTGACCGACTCCTTTGGTCTTAAAGAAACCGCCATGACCTGTAATCGATTTGATGGTAACTTTTTCCTCTTTAAGAAGAATATCGTTACCGATTTTGAGTACGCCCAATGCTCCGTACAGATTGGAACGCATAAAGTTTGCAAGACTGAATTTGGCATCAGGTTTTCTTACAACCATCGGACGGCCTTCATTAACTCCGACTACGGGCTCACCGCCAAAGAAGTTGAATGATACGACTCCGCCGCAGTCAACATCCTCTGTGAGTGCCTTTCTGTAAAGGTTTCCGTAAATGTCGTTCATGGATACGTTAAGACCAAAGACATCTGCGAACTCCTTGAAGATGCCGATCCATGAGTTAAGATCCGATGTACAGTTGTTGCAGTGAACCATGGCTACGGCTTCGCCCGAAGGTGTTGTAACCATGTCGATTTCCTCATGAGGTCTGGAGAGAGGCTTTTCCAAAACAACCATGGAGAAAACGGATGTACCTGCGGAAACATTACCTGTTCCCACTGAAACCGCATTGGTAGCAACCATTCCTGTGCCTGCATCACCTTCCGGAGGTGCGAGAGGAGAACCGGCCTGTAAATCTCCGTCGGGGTCGAGAAGCTTTGCACCCTCGGGAGTAAGAACACCTGCGTCGTCTCCGGCAACAAGAACCTTAGGCATTAAATCTTCAACCTTTGTGGTTACGCCGTGTGCGGATGCCAACTTGTTAAACTTGGCAAGCATATCTTTGTCATAGTCACAGGTAGAAGAGTCAATCGGGAACATACCGGATGCTTCACCGACACCGACAACCTTTCTTCCTGTCATCTTGTAATGAACGTAGCAAGCCAAGGTCATGAAGTAAGCGACGTCTTTGACATGAGGCTCTTTGTTAAGAATGCACTGATAGTAGTGAGAGATGCTCCAACGCTGAGGCATGTTGAAGTTAAGCTCTTTGCTAAGTTCGGCAGCTGCCTCACCTGTGATGGTATTTCTCCAGGTTCTGAAGGGAACGAGGAGGTTGTCATTCTTATCAAATGCAAGATAACCGTGCATCATGCCTGAAAAACCGATAGCACCAAGCTTTGTAAGCTTAACGTTATACTTGTCACTTACATCTTTCTTAAGATTCTTATAACAGTCCTGTAAGCCTTCCCAGATTTCTTCAACGGGATAGGTCCAGATACCGTTATCCAAATGGTTTTCCCATTCGTGGTCACCCTGAGCCAAAACCTTATTATCTTCATCTACGAGAACGGCTTTGATTCGGGTGGAACCAAATTCTATACCGAGGGCAGTTTTGCTGCCCTCAGAAATAATTTCACTGATACTCATATAATTTCCCCCTAATTAGCGCCTAGCGATAGATTACGCTGCCGAGTGCAAGGTCACGCTTGAAGTCACGGATAGTGGTTCCTTCTCCGATATAAACTGCTTCAATACCCATAGCTGCAGCCCAGTCCATCATCTGCTCAGCGGTAAGGTCATATGTAAATGCTGTATGGTGTGCACCGCCTGCAAGCAGCCATGCCTCTGTTCCCACATAGAAATCAGGCTTGGGAGTCCAGAAGTTGATAGCAGTGGGAAGCTTGGGAAGAGGTTTCTCAACCTTCTTACACTCAACGTCCTGAATGATGAGACGGAATCTTGTACCAAGATCGATAAGAGAAGTAGCGATACCCTTGCCGGTCTTTGACTGGAATACCAGACGTGCGGGATCTTCTCTGTCGCCCATTGAAAGAGGCTGGCACTTAATCTGGATGGGGCCGTCTGAAATAGAAGGACAAATCTCAAGCATGTGAGCCTGGATGATTCCCTCTTTACCCTTAACAAG
>JAGACI010000006.1 GCA_017614185.1 Lachnospiraceae bacterium
GCTTATACAAAGGCTGACGAGAAGCGAAGAATGGATAACGCGAAAGATCGTTATTCAAGAATGGAAGAGGCAAGAGCAAGAAGACTTGCCAAGAAGGAAGCGAAAGAAGAGGAAAGAAGGGCTCTTGCTGAAAGAAGAAGACAGCTTGAAGAAGAAAGAGCCGAAGCAATAGAGCAGGAAGAAACTGAGAAAATCCTTCGAATGGACAGGAAAGTCTCAGGCGTTATGGTTAACACAGATCTTACGGGTTCTGAGAACTACGGTGAGAGCGAAGACATTCACGAGATAACATATGTTGAAGACGAGAATACTTCTTCTGCTCCCGAAGAATTTGTTTCAAGGACTGATTTTGACAAGATAAGAATCCATACAGGCGGTCAGATGAACATGTATGGAGAAGAAGAGGGCCAGAGTGATGAATTTACAGAGGATGACGATGATGTAATTATCCCTGCTCCGGTAAGTCCTGCACCTTCCAGTAATGTTATGGAAAGACCTTCTGCCAAGATTGTTACAGAGGATGAGAAGATTTCCGCTACAAGCGTTAAAAGGTCTCATAAAACATACAGATTTCCTTCGATTAACCTTCTTAAGAAGGGCAAAGGCGGAGGAAACACATCCACATCCGATTTAAAAGAGACTGCGAAACTTCTTGAACAGACCCTTGCCAATTTCGGTGTTCACGTAACCATCACCGATATAAGCAGAGGTCCTGCTGTAACAAGATATGAGATGCAGCCCGAGATGGGTGTAAAAGTAAGCAAGATACTTGGTCTTACAGATGATATAAAGCTTAACCTTGCAGCCACAGACATAAGAATCGAAGCTCCGATACCCGGAAAAGCCGCAATAGGTATTGAAGTCCCCAATAAAGAGAATTCCGCTGTTTCGCTTCGCGAACTTCTTGAGAGCAAAGAATACAAGAACTTTAACTCAAAGATTGCATTTGCAGTCGGAAGAGATATTGCAGGCAAGGTTGTCGTTGCGGACATCGCCAAGATGCCTCACATGCTTATTGCCGGTGCCACAGGTTCAGGTAAGAGTGTATGTATTAACACACTTATCATGAGCATACTTTATAAAGCTACTCCCGATGAGGTTAAACTCATTATGATTGACCCGAAGGTTGTTGAACTTTCGGTTTATAACGGAATACCTCATCTTCTTGTTCCTGTTGTTACGGATCCCAAGAAAGCGGCATCTGCTCTTCATTGGGGCGTGGCAGAAATGACAGACAGATACAAGAAGTTTGCCGATGCAGAGGTCAGAGACCTTGTAAGCTATAACAAATATGTTGAATCTTTACAGGCTGAAGGAAGCGACGCACAGAAACTCCCTCAGATTGTAATTATCGTAGATGAGCTTGCAGACCTTATGATGGTTGCTCCCGGAGAAGTAGAGGAGGCAATTTGCCGTCTGGCACAGCTTGCAAGAGCTGCAGGCATTCATCTTATCATTGCAACACAGAGACCTTCTGTTGACGTTATTACTGGCCTTATTAAGGCCAATATGCCAAGCCGTGTTGCTTTTGCGGTATCAAGTGGTGTTGATTCGAGAACAATTCTTGATATGAACGGCGCAGAGAGACTTCTTGGTAAGGGCGATATGCTTTTCTATCCACAAGGCTATACCAAACCTGCCAGAATTCAGGGCGCATTTGTATCGGATGATGAAGTCAAAGCGGTTGTTGAAGCTTTAAAGAGTCAGGATTATTACTCCGGAAATGACAACAATGAGGTTATGGAGCAGATGAAGAGCATTGACTCAGGAAGTTCTGCTTCAAATGGCGGTCAGGGTGGAAACGGCAGCGGACTAGATGAACTTTTTGCAGATGCGGGAAGATTTATTATCGATAAAGACAAAGGAAGCATCGGTATGCTTCAGAGAGCCTTCAGAATCGGTTTCAACAGAGCAGCAAGAATTATGGATCAGCTTTGTGAATACGGAGTCGTAGGCGAAGAGGAAGGTACAAAACCCAGGAAGGTGCTCATGAGTGAAACTGAGTTTGAGCAGCTTGTTGAGGATGTAGTATAAATAACAATCGGAGGAATTTGATGCTTAGCGATATCGAGATTTCACAGAACGCCAAAATGCTCCCTATTAAGGAAGTGGCATCAGTAGTAGGTATTAAAGAGGATGATCTTGAGCCATACGGCAAATATAAGGCTAAACTTTCCGAGGAATACCTCACTTCAATTAAATCGAATAAAGACGGCAAACTGATACTTGTAACCGCAATCAATCCGACACCGGCAGGCGAAGGAAAGACAACTACAAGTGTTGGCCTCGGACAGGCCATGAATCTTCTTGGAAAGAAGACAATGGTTGCTTTAAGAGAGCCCTCACTCGGCCCCTGCTTTGGCATGAAGGGCGGCGCTACAGGCGGCGGATATGCACAGGTTGTCCCCATGGAGGAGATTAACCTTCATTTCACCGGAGATTTTCATGCAATAACATCAGCAAATAACCTTTTGGCCGCTCTTATAGACAATCATATTCATCAGGGCAATGTACTTGGCATTGACACAAGAAATGTTGTGTGGAAGAGATGCGAGGATATGAATGACAGGGCTTTACGTAATATCGTTGTAGGCCTTGGCAAAAAGAGCGACGGTTTTGTAAGAGAAGACCATTTCGTTATAACTGTTGCAAGTGAAATTATGGCTATTCTTTGCCTTGCCGATGATATGGCAGATTTAAAGAAACGCCTTTCAAAGATAGTAGTTGCTTACGACTATGAAGGTAAGCCCGTTACGGCAAAGGACCTTAATGCAGTCGGAGCTATGGCAGCTCTTTTAAAGGATGCCATGAAGCCCAATCTTGTTCAGACGCTTGAGCACACACCTGTATTCATCCACGGTGGCCCTTTTGCTAACATAGCTCACGGATGTAACTCAGTAAGAGCTACCAAAGCCGCTTTAAAGATTGCCGATTATACTATCACTGAAGCCGGTTTCGGTGCCGATTTGGGAGCTGAGAAGTTCCTTGATATCAAGTGCGTATTAAGCGGCCTTAAGCCTGATGCGATCGTTCTTGTGGCGACTGTCAGGGCATTAAAGTATAACGGCGGTGTAGGCAAGAATGATTTGGCTGCTCCCAATGTTGATGCTCTTAAGAAGGGTATCGTAAACCTTGAAAAACATATCGAGAACCTTCAGAAATATAAGGTTCCCGTTGTTGTTACATTAAACAGGTTTTCATCTGACTCAGAAGAGGAGCTTAACTTCGTTAAAGAGTTCTGTGAAGCACGTAACTGTGATTTTGCACTCTCAGAAGTTTGGGAGAAAGGCGGCGAAGGTGGCAAGGAACTTGCGTTAAAGGTTCTTAATACACTTGAGACCAAGCCTTCAAACTTTGCTCCTATATACGACAAAGAGGCTCCCATCAAGGATAAGATCGAGACAATTGCAAAGGAAATCTACGGAGCAGGCAGTGTAAGCTATTCATCACAGGCTCTTAATCAGATTAAGAAACTGACTGAACTCGGCTTTGACAAGATGCCTGTCTGCATGGCCAAGACTCAGTATTCATTATCCGATGATCCCAATAAACTTGGTCGTCCCGATGGGTTTGAACTTACAATAAGAGAAGTATATGTAAGTGCAGGCGCAGGCTTTGTTGTTGCTCTTACGGGAGATATCATGACAATGCCCGGTCTTCCCAAAACACCTGCAGCATTCGGAATTGATGTTACGGATGATGGGGTTATTACCGGCTTATTCTAAGGAGATTTTTTGAAATATGGCTAAATTAATCGATGGCAAACTTATATCTTCACAGATTAAGGACGAGGTCAAAGAAAGAGTAAGTGCTCTTAAATCAAAAGGTGTTGACGTTACTTTGGCTGTAATTCTTGTCGGCGAAGATCCCGCAAGCCAGGTTTATGTTAAAAATAAAAAGAAAGCGTGCGAGTACTGCGGAATTATCTCAAAGTCCTTTGAACTTCCGAAATCGACAACCGAGGATGAACTCCTTGCGCTTATCGGCAAGTTGAATGCAGACAAATCCGTAGACGGTATACTCGTTCAGCTTCCTCTTCCCCGTGGGATAGACGAGGATAAGGTTCTTATGGCTATTGATCCTTCAAAAGATGTAGATGGATTCCATATCTCAAATGTCGGCTCACTCTGCGTAGGCCGCCCCGGAATGGTTTCCTGTACACCTGCCGGAATCATTGAACTTCTTAAGAGAAGTGATATCGAGATTGAAGGAAAGGAATGTGTTGTGATCGGAAGAAGCAATATTGTCGGAAAGCCGATGGCGCTTCTTTTGCTTAAAGAGAACGGGACCGTTACAGTCTGTCATTCAAGAACCAGAAATCTTTCCGAAGTGACAAAGAGAGCTGATATCCTTGTTGTTGCAATCGGAAAGCCCAAATTTATTGATGATACATTTGTTAAAGAAGGCGCTGCCGTTATAGATGTCGGAATTCACAGAAACGACGAAGGAAAACTCTGCGGTGACGTAGATTTTGACAAAGTCGAGCCCAAGGCAAGCGCAATTACACCTGTTCCGGGCGGCGTTGGTCCCATGACCATTGCAATGCTTATGAACAACTGTGTAACGGCTGTGGAGATAAGAACTGAATGATTTGCCCCAAATGCGGTAAGGAGATTGAAGAGGGGAAACTCTATTGCGACACTTGCGGTGAAGAAATAAAGATTGTTCCCGATTTTGATCCCGAAATAGAAAACAGCATAACAAAGATTCTAAACGACGTGGCCGATGAGGCTGTTGAGTGGCACACACTCAAAAAGGTCTCACAGGGTGCGTATGTTACTGAGGAATCAAAAGAGGAAGAAGATGAGAAACTAAGAAAAGAGTTTCTCAGAAAAAATCTTCGAATCGTCGGTGTTATGGGAGGTATATTTGTCCTCCTGATTGTTGTTTTCAGCCTGATTTACTTTTTCCTTGATTACAGATATACAAATTATGAATATCAGATGCGTAAGGCAAGCGAATACGTATCCGGAGGTCAGCTTACAGAGGCT
The DNA here is from genome assembly GCA_017614185.1 of Lachnospiraceae bacterium. Next base: position 4,992 of record JAGACI010000006.1, read on the forward strand.
GCCGAGACTTACAGGCACGTTATCGACCTAAGAGGCCATGACAGCCTTGCAACTTATCATCTTGCAAACGTTAATCTTGCTCTTGATGACAAAGAAAGCGCACTTCTTCTTTACAAGGAAGTGGTTGCCGATGATGAGGCTGAATCCGACTTAAGATATAACGCATGTAAAAATGTAATAGATATTTATGTTTCCGATGAGAACTATCAGGCAATCAGCGATTTCCTCACAACCGTCGGAGACAACGAGATTACTGATTATTTCCAGAACTATAAGTGTTCTGAACCTGAGTTTTCCTATAATGAGGGCACATATGAAGAGGTTATTCCCCTTAAACTTATGAGTTCCTCAGGAGGAAACATATATTACACTACCGATGGATCTGTTCCGACCACGGGCAGTGAAATTTACAGCTCCCCGATTTTCCTTGAAAACGGTGTTCACGTTGTATCGGCGTTTACACTTAACTCTTACGGTGTTCAAAGCAGAGTGGTAACCAAGGAATTTCGAATTGAGGGAACAACACCTTCTGCTCCCGAAGTGCTTACTTACAGCGGAGATTATGATGCACCTACACTTATCGAGGTTGATGTATACGAAGGTGCCAGAGTTTTTTACACAACTGATAAAACCGATCCTACAATGGATTCCATAGAGTATAAAACCCCTATTCATATGCCTCTCGGTAAATCTGAATACAGATTTATTACATACAATGAATCGGGTGAAGCCAGTGAAGTCACAACCAGAAACTATAACCTTTCAATCAAGACAAATGTCTCGGTTGAAGCTGCCCAGAAATCTATAGTTGACGGAATGATTGAGATTAACAAGATTTACAGCGAAGACGGACGTTCCATGGAAATCTTCGGAAGATATCTCTATGTTTATCAATATGTGACTACCATTGAAGGAGCGGGAGATTTTTACATTATCGCCGAGATAATGGAGGACACCGAAGGAAACCGTACCAGAACCGGAACATTGTTTGCCGTAGGCCTGTATAACGGCAAGAGATATAAACTTGGACTGGACGATAAAAATAATTACGTTTTCTTTGAGTTTTAAAGCATCACAAAAGTATTAGAAAGGGAAGTAGAATGTACAGGATTGTTGATTCAAAAAGATTAGCCGAAAACATTCAGTATCTTGAAGTTGAGGCTAAGTGGGCTGCGAGAAGTTGTGAGCCCGGCCAATTTGTAATTGTAAGAATTGACGAGGACGGGGAACGTATTCCTCTTACCGTTTGCGATTACAACAGAGAAAAGGGAACAGTAACCATTGTTGTTCAGGCAGTGGGTGCTTCAAGTAAGAGAATGCTTGATCTTAAAGCAGGTGATTCTTTTGCAGATTTCGTTGGACCTCTTGGAAGACCCAGCGAATTCATCGAGGAGGATATTGAGTCATTAAAGAAAAAGAAAATTCTTTTTGTTGCAGGCGGACTTGGTACAGCTCCTGTTTATCCTCAGGTTAAGTGGCTTCACAACCACGGCGTGGATGCAGATGTAATTATCGGTTCAAAGACAAAGGATCTTCTTATTTACGAAGATGAGATGAAGGCAGTTGCAGGTAACCTTTACATCACAACAGATGACGGTTCATACGGCAGAAGCGGTATGGTTACAAAAGTTATCGAGGATTTGGTTAACGAAGGCAAAAAGTACGATGTCTGTGTTGCAATCGGACCCATGATTATGATGAAGTTCGTATGCAAGCTTACAAAGGAACTTGGAATCCCTACAATCGTATCAATGAACCCTATTATGGTAGACGGAACCGGTATGTGCGGTGCCTGCAGACTTACTGTTGACGGCGAAGTTAAATTCGCATGTGTTGACGGACCTGAGTTTGACGGACACAAGGTTGATTTTGACCAGGCTATGAAGCGTCAGCAGCTTTACAAGACAGAAGAAGGAAGAGCATACCTTAAGCTTACCGAGGGTGATACTCACCACGGCGGATGCGGACATTGCGGAGGTGACAAGTAATGGATATGATGAAGAAAGTTCCTGTCAGAGAACAGGATCCTAAGGAGCGCGCCCGCAATTTTGAAGAGGTGTGCCTTGGATATAACGAAGAAGAAGCGGTAGCAGAGGCAGGAAGATGCCTTAACTGTAAAAATGCACTCTGCATGCAGGGATGCCCCGTTTCAATTAACATTCCCGGCTTTATAGCACAGATTAAAGAAAGAAACTTTGCAGAGGCTTACAAAATCCTTTCAGAGTCAAGCTCGCTTCCCGCTGTATGCGGAAGAGTTTGCCCTCAGGAGAGCCAGTGTGAAGGAAAGTGCGTAAGAGGAATAAAGGGCGAGCCTGTTTCTATTGGTAAGCTTGAGAGATTTGTAGCCGACTGGGCAAGAGAAAATGGAATTAAGCCCGAAGGCGCTAAAGAGAAAAACGGCAAAAAAGTTGCTGTTATCGGTTCAGGTCCTGCCGGTTTAACCTGCGCAGGAGACCTTGCAAAGATGGGATATGATGTAACAATCTTCGAAGCACTTCACGAGGCTGGCGGAGTTCTGGTTTACGGTATTCCCGAATTCAGACTTCCCAAGACCAAAGTCGTTGCCAAAGAGATTGAAAACGTTAAGAGCCTTGGCGTAAAGATTGAGACAAACGTTGTTGTAGGCAAATCAATCACTATTGATGAACTTCTTAATGATGAGGGATTTGATGCAGTATTTATCGGAAGCGGTGCCGGTCTTCCCAAGTTCATGGGTATCCCCGGCGAGCAGGCAAACGGTGTATTCTCTGCCAATGA
>JAGACI010000051.1 GCA_017614185.1 Lachnospiraceae bacterium
AAAAGCGGCAACAGATATGAGTTCCATGAGTTAATGAGTGTCAGCATTACAACTGCGGACCCGATGGGCTTTGTAAGAGGCAGAATGACATTCAAAAACGCCTGCGAGGTCGTTGCTCCGTCAATCTTTGCAGCCTCCATAAGTTCACTCGGGATACCCGTGTCAAAGTTTCTTATAAGAAGCGTGGTAAATGGAAGCTGTAAGGCGGCAAGAGGGAAAATAACCGAAAAGAATGTGCTGAAAAGGTGCATTCTTTGAAAGGTTACAAATAGGGGTGTAAGTAAAATAACTTCGGGAAGTGTTAATGCCACCAGTATTAACCAGAAAAACGCTTCTTTACCTAAGATATTCAGTTTTGCAAAGCCAAAGCCCGCAGTCATGCTTAGGATATATACGATTAAAATAACTCCCGCCGAAATGATTAAAGAGTTTCTAAAGTAGGTAGGGACAACTCCCGTATTCCAGACAGCGGCATAGTTATATAATCCTCTTCCGCCAAGCGACCCCAGAAACATCTGTAAAAGGGGAAGGAGGTAAGGAATAGTCATAACAAGCAAAAGGAGCTGAAGCAGTATTTTTTTACTCTTTGATTTAATTCTAAGCATGCAATCACTCTCCTTTGTTTGCCTTATTTGTCAGGAAGGCTCCGATAATTGCCATGATAAGAAGCATTACAGAAAGTGCCGCAGCATATCCTAAATGGGACTGTCTGATACCCTGTCTGTAGATGTAGGTTCCAAGGAACTCCGTTGCGTGGTCGGGGCCGCCTGTGGTGATAAGATAAGGAATATCGAAGGTCTTAAGTGCTCCTATAACACCGAGCATTGCAAGCGAAACCGTAGTTCCCTTACATCCGGGGAACACCATCGTCACAAGAGTTCTTATGTTGCCGGCGCCGTCAATCTGCGCTGCCTCAAGCATTTCCTTATCAATCTGGCTCATCGCCGCATAGTATAAGATAAAACTCATTCCGGTAAACTCCCAGACAACTATGCTCATAAGAACGTAGAGTGCTGTCTGAGGCTTTGAAAGCCAGTCAACCGAAATGGGAATATGTACAAAATCAAAAAACTTCTGAAGCATTCCCTGAGGTGAGAACATAAGTCTGAATACCGGTGCCATTGTAGCAGGAGCTAAGATGGTCGGAATAAAGATAATGCACTTATGCACCGTCGGGAGCTTTACATCCGAATGTAATATTGCCGCAAATACAAACCCTAAGAAGTTTTGAACAACGAAAGTGATTGCAAAGTATACAACCGTATTTTTAATTGCCTTCCAGAACACAAGGTCCTTGAACATCTTTGTGTAGTTGGCAAATCCCACTCTCTCCATCGTGGGGCTAAGACCGTCCCACTCCATCGTGGATAAGTTAAACGTAAAGAATATGGAATAATAGATCATGATAGCCAGGAACAAAAAAGCCGGAAGAATCCATACCATTCCGTTATTCCTGATCGATAATTTCTTTTTCATGATGTAATCTCCTGATTACTAAGGGGCTCTTTGCAAAGCCCCTTAGCACACATACTTAAAGATTTATTCAACTGCTGCAAGACGAGCTGCGCCGTCCTCAGAAGAAAGTGTTCCTGATGCAACACCGGCAAGAACATCCATCATAGCCTGGTTAAGGTCGGCAGAGATACCACCGAAACGAGGGTTGTCAGGGTTAGCCATAGCGTTTGTCAAGTACTCCTGTACAGGCTTGTTCTGCTTGTCAGGGTTGGTAAGAACTACCTTGTCCCAGTTAGGGCTTACTGACTTAAGAACAGGTACGAGGTTAAGTGAGTCAGCAATCATCTGCTGTCCTGCCTCTGATGCGCCGAGCCAGAGAGCAAAGTCTGTAGCTGCCTGTATGTTTGAAGCATTGGTTGAAACAGCTGTTGCATAGTCGATATCGCAGAATACATATCCAACGTTACCTGTACCTGCAATGTCAGGGAAGTTGATGGGAACCATTGCGAAAGGCTCATCTGTTGATGATGCTGCCTCCATGTTGGCTCTCATTGTGTCAGGTAAGCAGTTCATGGTGTACCATGAGCCCATCATTACCATTGCAGCCTGTCCTGAAAGGAACATGTTGTTTGCTTCGGGATACTGCTGGATACCCAAAGCGCCATCCTGCATGATACCCTCGTCAAAGAGTTTCTTCCAAAGATCAAGAGCCTGTACGAATACGGGATCGGTCCATTCTGCCTCACCTCTTGTAGCCTTTGTGAATAAGCCGGGCTCGATGTTATCGCAGATTGCATGGTATGTATCCATGTTGAATGCACCCTGTCCTGCGCCCTGAACGAATCCGATGATTCCGTTAGCCTCGAAGGTCTCGCAAGCCTGCTTCCACTCTTCAAAGTTTGTGGGAACTTTTACATTGTATTTATCAAACAAATCCTGGTTAATCCAAAGGTTTCCTGCGTAAACAGTACCAACGCCCAAAGCCTTTAATTCTCCGTTAACGGTCATGCTTGCAAGGGAAGCTTCGTTGAGCTTATCGGCGTAATCGTCGCCAAGGTAGTTCTTTAAAGCATCTTCCATGTTCACAGCCTGTCCGCCAAAGATGCCAACGCCGCCGTTTGCGCTTCCTGCGGATACCTCAAAGATATCAACGCCTTCGCCGTTTGCAAGTGCAGGCTTTATTGCTGCATCGTAATCGTCAACGGTTGTCTGCTTCCAGGTAATCTTAGTATTGGGGAAAGATTTGTTAAACTCTTCGATGTACTGCTCGTTTAAAGGTGAACCGGGCGTCCAGCCCCACCATACGAGTTCTGCTGATTCTTCAGTGGAAGCAGCAGATGAATCTGAAGCTGTCTCTGAGGAAGCTTTGGTATCTGTGCTTCCTGCACTTCCTGTGCTTTCAGTTCCTGAACCGCAAGCCGCCAATACAAAGGATGCGGCAAGCATTAATGCCATCAATAATGAACTGCGTCTTTTCATTTTTCTTATCCTTTCTGTTTGCCTATCTTTACCATAATCCCTGAACATACTTAATACTTCTTAAGTACTCTTCGTCCGTATCAAGATGCTCTACTATAAATGTCATATCCGAATCGTATGAAAGCGCTGTCTCAACAAGATATTTGATATTGATTTCACCGTCGCCGGGATATGTTTCCCTAAGGCGAAGTGTGTAATCATCCTCAAGTTTTACGTCTTTTAAGTGACAGCTTTTGACAGCCGGACCGAGCTTCTCAAAACACTCATCAATGAATTCCTCGTTGTAAAAATACCTTCTCGGCGACGTCATCCAGTTGAAGATATCCATATGAACGCCAAATCTGTCTCTGTCGACCGCTTCTATCAATCTAAGGTATTCATCAGGTCCGTCAGGTACCATCCAAGGCATGGATTCTATGGTAAAAAATGTGTTAGTGGGCTTTACTGCATCAATGATTTCCCTGATGGTGTCGACTCCCATTCTCCAGGTATCATTAGTGTAATTGGCCTTGTATGCGCCATCCCACTTAGGGCCCCGGGCTCCCAGAATATTAACACAGCACCTTGCTCCTATTCGATCTGCCAGTTCAAGCTGTCCTATGGCATATCGAATGGCTTTTTGTCTTTCATCTTTATCAAGAGACAAGGTGTTTTTCCATACTCCAACCTCAGCGATTGTTAAACCCTGCTCCTTGGCACACTTCACATATTCATCAACAAGTTTTAAATCATCGTTACAGGTGAGGTGAAAATTAATCGCCTCAAGTCCCAGTGATTTGTGTTTAGCCGCCCAGTCTGAAGGGCCTTTATGTGAAAGAGGTGAAGATGTACCAAGTTTCATACCAAACGAATCTCCCATTTCTTATCTGTTGTAGCTTTCAAGTAACTCGACAATACACTTAAGTTCCGGTGCTTCAAGGTAGTTATACTCTCCGCTTCCGTCTCCGTATATGCCGCGCTGTACAAGTTTAAGTCCTTCCTTTTCAGCATTTGCAACGCATGCTGCAGAATCCTTAACCTGGAATGCAACGTGGTGGATTCCCTCGCCCTTCTCCTCAAGGAAGCTTCTCCATGTTGAAGGCTTCTCATTGGGCTCGATTAACTCAAGCTGAAGGCCGGGGCCTACATCAAAGAATGCCATGTAGCAATATGCCTCAGGTGCATCCTCTCCCTTGTACTGTGTCTTAGTTATTTCGTAGTCTCCAATGGGCTGTGTCTCGGGAACCTCCATTCCAAGGAACTTTGCCCATGCTCTCTTGGTGGTTTCAACATCTTTTACAATGAAACCGACCTGAGCTAAAAGGTTGGTGCCTACTACTCCTGCCATTTCTGATCCTCCTTTGTCAAATACAATCTATATCTTTTCCGGGTGTTAAAGGCCTGGGCCTGGCACAGGTAGTTTCTATCTTTATTACGTCTCCGCACTTTACTGCTTCTCTGATTCCGCAGATGACCTCGGTGACATGTAGGATAAGGTCCCTACCTGTTCTGTTTTCGGCCTCTTGATCTATAGCACCGGCCAGATCCAATACTCCGATTCCTCTTGAATAATCCTTTACTCTCGGGAAAAGTTCGGGAAGCTCATAGAACTTCTCTTTCCTCTCCATTGCTGCTGCATCGTCCCTGAATAAGGGATCGATAAACTGCTCTTTCCTGTAAACCTTTGGTGTGCCTCCGCCAAAGTTTGGATTGGGATAGGAAAGTGTTCCCTCATCTCCATATATTTCAAACATAGGAAGAGATGTTTTATAAATATCAAAACTTAAGTTAAGGTTTACGATTACTCCGCTCTTTAAATAAAGAATTGCGGTATAGGAAGTGTCTACATTCACAGGAATATTTGTCCCGGCATTTGCCCCCACGTAAAGGTGCCTCTCTTTTAAAGGTCTTGCGCCAAATCCCGCAATCTTCTCAACAGGTCCAAGAAGACTTACTATTGCCGACACATAATACGGAGCCATGTCAAAAACGGGTCCGCAGTCTTCTTCATAGAAAAACTTAGGATTGGGATGCCAGGTCTCCGCTCCAAAGCCCATCATGTTGGCAGTAACCATAAACGGTGTTCCGATAAGGCCCCCGTCAAGGTAATGCCTTACGCTTTGAAGTCCCGATGCAAGGAAAGTATCCGGTGCGCATCCGACCTTTACGCCTTTCTTATCCGCAAGGTCCAAAACTTCCTTCGCTTCCTTTAATGAATGGGCGAAAGGCTTCTCGCTAAAGCAATGCTTTCCTGCTTCAATTATTTTCTTATTAAGTTCCACATGATATCTTGGGGGAGTTAAATTAACGACAATCTCAACGTCCTTATCCGCCAAAAGTTCATCCGTGGTATACGCTCTTTCTATTTCAAATTCATCGGCAAGTTTCTTCGCCAGATCCTTTGAAACATCTGCACATGCCAGGACATGCAATTCGGGATAGAAAGCTTTGATGTCTGAAAGATAAGTTCTCGATATAACCCCGCAACCAAGAATGCCTACCTCAAATCTTCTCATGAGACCATCTTATCCCCGGATAAAGAAAAATGATGTGAAGAAACTACTTTGAAACTATGCAGATTTTGCTTTTTTTGACACGTAATGGTATGATTTTGGTATATTAATTGTTAAATTCGACAATTCAAGCTTCTATCGGAGGTGACAAAGTATGCTTTTAGACAGCCATTTCGAAGACCTGACTTTCTCCAAAGACAGAATAATTAATACCTCTCACACGGTAGCCGAGGGATACACAAACTTCGTGCACTGGCACCCTTTTGCGGAGATTTTGCTTAGTTTAAAAGAGGGGAATGAAGTAGAATTAAACTTTAGAAAATATAAGATGAAACCAAACGATTTCATCATCTCATATCCCGGTGATTTACACAGTATAAACAACGTGGATCCGAATTCTTTTTTGATGATTCAGTTTCCGCTTGAATTAATTACCGTCGTGCACGATTTTAACAGAATTAAGCCAATATTCGTGAAAAACCCTTACTGCAGCTACGATGTGGACAACACAGACATCGGAAAGATGGTTATCACAATAAAGGAAATTGTGTGCGTTGACTGCCCAGATATTGCTTTTAAAGAGGCTAATAATTACTCTTTGCTTTTAAAGTTCTTTTCACTGTATGGAAAATGGTGTATGGACACGCAGAAAGACAAGGCGGATGTGGATGACGAAAGCTACTACAGATCTGCAAGATTAATGGCGGAAGCCTGCCTTTATATTTCCCAGAACTGTACCGAGCCTCTCTCTCTTGATGATGTTGCGAAAAAGATTGGAATAAGCAAGTCTTACTTCTCTCACCTTTTTAAAGATTACACGAAGACAACTTTTGTAGACTATCTTACCAAGGAGAGAATCAGACGTGCCGAATCTATGTTTATGGAATCCAAGATGAAGTTTATAGACATTGCTTTTGAGTGCGGCTTTACAAGCATCTCCTCATTCAACCGCACATTCAAAAAAATAAAAGGCATTTCTCCACGTGAGTTTAGAAATGCCATGATTAAATCTGTCGAAGCTAAGATATAACCTTATTGACGAAGCCACTTAATATTTCACCATACTCCTTAGGCGCAACCACTGCAGAAAGTGCATGGTCTGCGCCTTTTATGAGGTGAAGTTCTTTAACGCCTTCGGTAGTTTCATATGCCCTCTTGCTGTTATCGGGA
>JAGACI010000052.1 GCA_017614185.1 Lachnospiraceae bacterium
GCCAGCTCCCCAACGAGAGAATCATATATTTTGGCGACACCGCAAGAGTTCCCTACGGAAGCAAGTCCAAGGAAACGGTCACCAGATATTCAAAGCAGATAGTGCGCTTCCTTATGGAGTATGACATCAAGGCTTTGGTCGTTGCGTGTAATACCGCATCGGCTTATGCTTTGGATGAAATCGAGAAGGAACTTCCCATACCTGCGGTAGGTGTGGTTAAGCCCGGTGCAAACGCTGCATCAAAGGCTACAAGGAATGGCAAAATCGGTGTTATCGCAACCGAAGGAACCGTATCAAGCCGCCTTTATGACACGTATATTACAAACTTAAATAAGGATGTAAAGATTTATTCAAAGCCCTGCCCTTTGTTTGTTCCTTTGGTTGAGGAGGGGCTTCTTGAGGACCCCGTTACAGACGAGATTGCAAGAAGATATCTTGCCGAGCTTATCGATATAGATATCGACACCTTGATTCTTGGCTGTACACACTATCCTTTGATCAGGAAAACAATCGGCAAAATCATGGGCGAGGGCGTAACACTTGTAAACCCTGCGTATGAGACCGCAAAGGAACTTGAAAAAGTACTTGGAGAAAACGGAATCTTAAATGATGAGAAACCTGCACTCGGTGAAGAGCAGTACAGATTCTTTGTAAGTGACGGTGCCGACAAGTTTAAGACTTTTGCAAACACCATCATCAAGTACGGAATCCTTTCCGCAAAGACCATAAACATTGAGGAATATTGATGAAAAAGGACGTAACCCTGACACTTAAGGGACTGCACCTTACGGAAAACGAAGAGAATAATCTTGAATCAAAGCATGCCGGCAATTACTTTTGTAAGGACGGCGTGCATTTCGTTATGGCAAAAGTAATCGAGGACGGAATCACAACCGATCTTCGCCTTACTTTTGATGAGAAATCCCTTAAGGTTAGAAGGTCAGGTGAAGTAACGACAGAACTTGTCTTTGAAAGCGGCATGAAGCATGAGACAATGTATCGCACTCCTTTCGGAGCCCTGAGCGTTGCAACACACACATCGGAATACTACGTTAATTTAAAAGACATAGAAAAAGGGCTCATCGAAGGAGCCCTTAAATACAAATTATATGTGGATGGGAATGTAAGTTCCGATGCCACTTTGGTTTTTGAAATAAAAGAAAACTGATTACTTGATGGGCTTGGCGCCGGCTTTCTCCTGCATCTTCTCAACCCAGGCCTTAAATTTGCCTTTCTTCTTAACTTCTGCGGCAGCACTCTTGCCATGAAGTCCCTTAACATCGGTGATATAGATACCGCTTACGGTAGCCTTAACCTCTTTCTTGACAGGGATGGAATCATAAATCTTGTCATCGCATACAAGAGAGAGAATCTGAGGGCCAACCTTAGCCTTTACGATGGGAAGCTTGCTTCCTCTAAGAAGCTTCGGAGTCTGGTCGATAACCATCTGGGGAAGACCGGAATCCTTAATCTTCATCTTCTTCTTGTCAATGATAAGCATTGAAACTGACTGCTTGTTGGCATCAATCTGAGCCTGCTGTGCTTCCTGTCTCTTCTGAGCCTTTCTTCCAAGGAAATATAAAACAATCACGCCTACAAGTAAAACAGCGGCGATAACAATTAAAACAATAGTAGTTGTACTCACAAAAATGTCCTCCGTAATTCTATCGACACACACGTGTCACAAGGGGTATTTTATCATCATTTATACCAATAATCAATATTTTGCGTTATACTATATAGCATGGAAATGATACTTAACGGACTAAAAACTGTATTTGTATTCTGGTGGCATAACCTGGTCTGGTTTAACCTGATTTTTGCCATCATTATCGTGTTTTTCCAAAGACGCGAACCCAAGTCTGTCTGGGCGTGGCTTTTGGTTTTGTATTTCATTCCCATTCTCGGATTCGTCTTTTACCTTCTTATCGGTTCCGATATGCACAAGCGAAAGATTTTTAAAACCAAGGGAATTGAGGACAGGGTCAATAAGGCAATAAGGCAGCAGGAGCATATTCTGCGTCATTCCGATGTGGAAAAAATTGCGCCTAAACTTTCGGGCTTTTCCGACCTTGTCATGTTTAACCTTGAGACGATGGGAAGCGTCCTTAGCGATGACAATGACATCGATATTTTTACCGATGGAACTTCCAAGTTTGAAAAGCTTGTTGAAGATATCAAGAATGCCAAAGAATTTATCCATATAGAGTACTACATTATCAAAAAAGACGAGCTCTTTTTAAGTATCCTCGAAGAACTTAAAAAGAAGGCTGCAGAGGGCGTCGAAGTTCGAATCCTTTTTGACGGAATGGGCTGCAGAAGCGTCAGGAAGAAGTTCTGGAGAGAGGTTAATTCCTACGGCATTAAGACAGCCGAGTTTTTCCCTGCAATCCTTAGAAGAATCAATGTCCGTATAAATTACCGTAACCATCGTAAAATCGTTGTAATCGATAATAAGGTGGGTTACGTCGGCGGATTCAATATAGGCAAAGAGTACGTTGACCGTGACAAGAAA
>JAGACI010000053.1 GCA_017614185.1 Lachnospiraceae bacterium
AAAGAGAGGCGTTGTTATCGATGCGGTTTACTTCCATGCGCCTCCTTATACTTCAGAGAGAGCTAAGCAGAAGGTTGTAGATCTTGCAAAGCTTATCTCAAAGTACACAGGACCTATCAGACTTCACGTTATAAACTTTACCGATATTCAGCTTTATATCTATGAAAAGTGCCCTCACGAGGAACTTACAATCATCATGCGTCGTTACATGATGAAGATTGCAGAGCATATCGCTAAGGAGAACGACTGCCAGGCACTTATTACCGGAGAGAGCCTCGGTCAGGTTGCATCCCAGACCATTCACGCTTTGGGAGTTACCAACGAAGTATGTACACTTCCCGTTTTCAGACCGCTCATTGGATTTGACAAGCAGGATATCATTGATATCTCTGAAAAAATCAATACCTTTGAGACATCAATCCTTCCTTTCGAGGATTGCTGTACAATCTTTGTGGCAAAGCATCCTGTTACAAAACCTAACCTTGAGATAATCAAGAGACATGAGGAGAATTTAAGCGAAAATATAGACGAGCTCTACAAGAAAGCAATAGAGAGCGACGAAGTAATAAACATATATTAGGGAATAAAAAACAAGGCCCGGTTTCGGGCCTTGCTTAAGTCATTAATTCTTTAAACTGTGTAGTTCTTTAAGATTGCCATTACATCGTCGATGTTCTCTTCAGCATGGATGTTGAGATCGATGGGCTTAGAAAGATCTAAGCTGAAAATACCCATGATAGACTTTGCATCGATGACATATCTTCCGGAAACCAAATCAAAATCGTAATCGAATTTGGTAATGTCGTTAACGAATGATTTTACTTTGTCAATAGAATTAAGTGAAATCTGTACAGTCTTCATTGTAACGCCTCCTTGTTGTCGAATAACTTCTGCCTTAATCTTATAGGTTTGAAACATAAAAGTCAATAATCAAACAATACAAATTAAAGGTCAGTTTATATGAAAAGTGTTGCATTACATAACCTTGGTTGCAAGGTAAATGCCTACGAGTTGGACTTTATTCAACAAAACTTACTAAAAAAGGGCTATACCATTGTGCCTTTTGATGAATATGCGGATATTTACGTGGTTAACACCTGTACGGTAACAAACATTGCGGACAGAAAAAGCCGCCAGATGTTACACCGCTGCAAGCAGCTTAATCCGAATGCAATAGTAGTGGCTTTAGGCTGCTACGTACAGACTGATACAAAGGGTGTAATTAAGGACCCTGATATCGATATTGCCATAGGAAACAACAATAAGTCACAGGCTGTAGATATAATCACAAAGTATCTTGAGGAAAACGGACATGAAAAAGTAAATGCCGTTATAGATATCAACGATGTGAAAAATCCATGCCCTTACGAGTCCATGTCGATTGACAGAACAATCGAGCATAACAGGGCTTACATTAAGATACAGGACGGCTGTAACCAGTTTTGCACCTACTGCATCATCCCTTACGCAAGAGGAAGGGTAAGAAGCAGAGACAAGGATGAAATCTTAAATGAGATTAAGACGCTTGCTTCTAATGGCTACAGAGAAGTCGTAATAACGGGAATTCACATCGGTTCCTACGGAATGGATTTTAAGGATAAAGATGCTCTTATTAAACTCCTTGAAGAGATTGATCTAATCGATGGAATCGACAGAATAAGAATCAGTTCTCTTGAACCGGGAACCATGACAAGAGAGTTTGTAGACAGACTTAAAAACATAAAGAAAATCTGTCCCCACTTCCATCTTTCGTTACAAAGCGGATGCGATTCTGTCTTAAAACGAATGAACAGGAAGTACAACACGGCTGAATTCATGGCTTCGGTTGAGTATCTAAGGAAAGCTTTCGACAGACCCGCTATTACCACTGATATTATTGCAGGTTTCCCCGGCGAAACAGAGGAAGAGTTTGAAGAAACCGCTGAGTTTATAAGAAAGATCGGCTTTTACGAGATTCATCTTTTCCCTTATTCAAGAAGACATGGAACGATTGCGGATAAGATGGACGGACAGCTTACCAGGAAAGAAAAATCTGACAGAGTAGCAAGGCTTTCCGAGATTGAGAAGGATATGACAAAAGCCTACGAAGAGTCCTTTGTGGGTGAGTGTGTCGACGTTTTGTTTGAGGAATCAAAGGAAATTAACGGAAAGACTTACATGGTCGGACATACAGACAGGTATTTAACCGTAGCGCTTGAATCTAAAGAGAATCTTAAGAATCAGATAAAAAGTGTGAGAATTACAGGTTTTATGGGCACCGGAGTGATGTCGGCCGCAAAGCCTTAAGTTTGCGTTATTTTTTCAAATGGAGTAGAATTATTAAGATAATAGAGTTTTTGTGCGCTTCTTTAGGAAGCAGAAAGGCTTGGGTTACATGCAGGATTTAGGACATACACAATTTTTTAAGGTAGAAGCAGAGCCGGAGACAGGCGCGGCAATGATTTTGTCTACAGTATATGATGCACTTACTGAGAAAGGCTACAATCCTGTGAATCAGATTGTGGGTTATATTATGAGCGGCGATCCCACATACATCACAAGCCATAACAATGCAAGAAGCCTTATCATGAAAGTGGAGAGAGACGAGATAGTTGAGGAGCTCCTTAATACTTACATTAAGCATAAGGGCTGGAATTAGGACTTAGAATGAGAATTATGGGACTGGACTTAGGGTCCAAAACCTGTGGCGTTGCGATAAGCGACGAACTTTTGATTACGGCACAGGGAATCGAGATTATCAGGCGAAAAGATGAGAACAAGCTTCGACAGACCCTGGCAAGAATCGAAGAGCTCATCTTAGAATATGACGTTAAGGAAATTGTTCTGGGACTTCCCAAGAACATGAATAACACCGAGGGCGTCAGAGCAGAGATATCAAGAGAGTTCAAAGAGAAACTCGAGAGACGTACGGCACTTCCCGTTCACATGTGGGACGAGAGACTTACGACGGTTGCGGCTGACCGCTTCATGATGGAAGCAGGTATCAGACGTGAGGAGAGGAAGGAACACGTTGACAGAATCGCAGCGTGCTTTATCCTTCAAGGCTACCTGGATTACAGAAGCAATACAGGCAAAACAGATTAGAAAGGCAATCTATGGAGAAGATTTCTTTCTGTTCCCCTGAGGAGGGAACAGTAGATTTATATGTTCTTGAACAAACAACATTAGGCGGTGTCAACTACATCCTCGTTACGGATACCGAAGAGGGAGACGGTGAGGCTTTCATCATGAAAGAGAACCCTCAGTCTACGGATTCCGAGAATGTATACGATATCGTCGAAGATGACGATGAACTGCAGGCAGTGGCAGAAGTCTTTGAGAACCTTTTGGAGGACGTGGACTTAGACCGCTGAATGAAGTCTCGTCATGTATTTGATGATATGGAGGTAATTTTTTGAAAACAAATAGAAAAAATGCTACGGGCAAGCTTAAGATAATTCCCTTGGGCGGCCTGGAGCAGATAGGAATGAACATAACTGCCTTCGAGTACGAAGACAGTATAATTGTGGTGGACTGCGGTCTTTCATTCCCTGCGGATGACATGCTGGGAATTGACCTTGTAATCCCCGATGTAACTTATTTACAGGATAACATTGACAAGGTTAAGGGCTTTGTAATCACCCATGGTCACGAGGACCATATCGGTGCCCTTCCTTATGTTTTAAAAATGGTAAACGTACCCATCTATGCCACAAAGCTTACAATGGGTATTATTGAGCACAAACTCACGGAACACGACATGCTTGATATCACCAAGAGAAAGGTGGTCAAGTTCGGTGATTCCGTCAACTTAGGACATTTTATCGTAGAGTTCATAAGAACAAACCATAGTATTGTCGATGCGGCAGCTCTTGCGATTTATTCGCCTGTCGGAATCGTCGTTCACACCGGAGACTTTAAGGTAGATTACTCACCTGTATTCGGTGACACAATCGATTTACAGCGCTTCGGAGAAATCGGTAAAAAAGGAGTCCTCGCCCTTTTATGTGATTCCACAAACGCCGAGCGTCCCGGTTTCACACCCTCAGAGAAAACTGTGGGTGCAACCTTTGACATGCTCTTTAACGAGCACAAA
>JAGACI010000054.1 GCA_017614185.1 Lachnospiraceae bacterium
ATTACAAGGATTTTGCAGATTACGGAATCAGAGTAATAGTCCTTAACCAGTATGACCATACGGATTTAAAGGCGGATGCAAAGCATTTTCTTCATAAAAGAAATCATGAGATGTACTCGCAAAGGCAGATTGATTTTTATATAAAAGCGCTGGCGACCACTCCGGGAAACTATGGAGTTATGGTATGCCTTCATAATTCGCCTGCCGGAATGATTCCTTTTAATCTGGGATACGACAGTGAGTTTTCAAGCGGATTCGGAGTTCCAAGCTATATTTCCGGAAGCATAATTCCCGATATCACCGAAGCTTTCATAAAAGGCGAAAAAGGCAATAAAGAATATGAAATTCCAACCCTTGGAAGTAAGGGGAAGCTAAAAGCAGCATATGATTTTACAAAAAGAGGAGAGGGTGAATTCATCCTTTATCTTGGAGGACATTATCATAACTGCCTGCTTTCAAGAGTAGAGAAATACCCTGATCAGCTTTTATACAACATTGATTCTGCGGGGATTGATACAACAACGCTTCAATACTCGCACTTTGTAAGGGATGATTCATTAGAGCAAAGAGACAGCTTTGTTGTAATAGGAGTCAACAGGGATAAAAAACTTATTACGGTTACTAAAATCGGTACGACTTTTGATGAATACAGTAATGAGATACTTGAGACTGAATTCATCTATGGTTAACTACCGATAAAAGGAGACACATGCGACCTTCACGCAATGAAAAAGAAAACGCGATTCGCGAAAAGATGATAAAAGAGCTTTATGCCAACGAATACAACAAGTTCATTGGCTTTGAAGTGCTAGAGCTAAGCCCTACTTATTCAAAAGCAAGGGTTAAGTTTGACAAGCGCCTTTTAAACCCTTACGGAAGCATTCACGGAGGGGCACTTCTTTCATTCGTTGATACTATGGCCGGAGCTACAGCCTGTATGAACGGTTATTACGTGACGACTTTTTCCGCCAATCTTAACTTCCTTTTGCCTGCGGCAAACACTGATTACATCTACTGCGAGTGTATGAAGCTTAAGACAGGAAAACATCTTTTGGTATATGACATTAGGGTTACGGATGATGATGGAAACCTCCTTGACAGCGGAGAGTTTTCATTCTTCTCAAGTAAGGCGTCGGTACTTGATGACAGCCTGAAATTCTAACGATTGTAATGATACGGGCCCTTGTCATTTTATTGACAAAGGCCCTTTCTATTGCTACTATATTTAAGATTGTACTATTAAAAATTGGGGTACTTTGCCCTGGGAAGGAGGAGCATATGAGAATAGGTATGGGCTATGACGTTCACCGACTGGTTGAAGGCAGAGACTTAATCATGGGCGGTGTAAAGATTCCTTATGAACTGGGACTCCTTGGTCATTCCGATGCGGATGTGCTTCTTCACGCCATTTCCGATGCATTGCTTGGAGCTGCGGCTTTGGGAGATATAGGAAAACATTTCCCGGATACCGATCCCAAGTATAAGGGAATTTCTTCCATGATTTTGCTGGAAAAGGTTGGAGAGCTTCTCTCCGAGAACTGTTTCCTTATAGAGAATATTGATGCCACCATAATTGCGCAGGCACCCAAGATGCGACCTTACATCGACGAGATGCGCGCCAACATAGCAAAGGCATTAAAGATTGACATAAGCCAGGTTAACGTGAAGGCAACAACCGAAGAAGGGCTTGGCTTTACAGGCGAAGGCCTTGGCATATCCGCCAATGCAGTCTGTATGTTGAACAGTCCGATGGGTCTTTACGACAGTGATGTTACTGCCGTAAGATCATGTGAAGGCTGTTCGGGCTGTTCGTATCAAAAGTAGCATAATACAGACTTACATTAAGGAGAAGAACATTGAAATTATATAATTCACTTACACAAAGAATAGAAGACTTTAAACCAAACGTACCCGGCAAGGTTTCCATGTACACATGCGGACCTACCGTATATCACTTTGCACATATAGGAAACCTTCGTACTTATATCATGGAGGATGTGCTTGAGAAAACATTAAGATACGCTGACTACGATGTTAAGCGTGTTATGAATATCACTGATGTAGGTCACCTCTCAAGCGATGCCGACACCGGTGAAGATAAGATGCTTAAGGGTGCCAAGAGAGAGCACAAGACCGTAATGGAGATTGCCAAGTTCTACACAGACGCATTTTTCTCCGATATGGCAAAGCTTAACATCAAGATGCCCGACGTTGTTGAACCCGCAACAAACTGCATTGACGAGTTCATCAACATGATCTCGGTTCTTTTGGAAAAAGGATATGCATACAAGGCCGGCGAAAACATCTATTTTGATACTTCAAAGTTAAAATCATACTACGTATTCGGCAACCAGAGCGAAGAAGAGCTTATGGTCGGCGTACGTGATGACGTTACAGAGGATACCAATAAGAAAAACAAGAACGACTTTGTCCTCTGGTTTACCAAATCAAAGTTTGAAGATCAGGCTTTAAAGTGGGACAGCCCCTGGGGCGTAGGTTACCCCGGCTGGCACATTGAGTGCTCATGCATCTCCATGAAGCACCTTGGTGAGTACATGGATATCCACTGTGGCGGCGTTGACAACATGTTCCCTCACCATACCAACGAGATTGCACAGAGTGAATCATACCTTGGACATAAGTGGTGCAACTACTGGTTCCACGTTCATCATCTTAACGACCAGTCCGGTAAGATGAGTAAGTCAAAGGGAGAGTTCCTCACTGTTTCACTTCTGGAACAGAAGGGATACAACCCGCTTGCATACAGACTTTTCTGCCTCCAGTCACACTATCGTAAGCCTCTTACCTTCTCATTTGAGGCTCTTGATCAGGCTGAAGGAACCTATAAAAAGCTTTTAAACAGAATCGCTTCCGTTAAGGAAGAAGGTTCGGTTGATGAAGCGGCAGTTAAAGAGTGGAAAGATAAGTTCGTTGAAGCTGTCGGCAATGACGTTAACACATCCATGGGAATTACACTCCTTTACGATGTGTTAAAGAGTGACTTAAACGGCGCTACAAAGAGAGCAATTATCGGTGACTATGACAAGGTATTAAGCCTTAACCTTTTATCGGGTGCGGCAGCTGATGCAGGCGTTGATGAGCATGCCGGAGAAGACCCCGAACTTGTAGCTTACGTTGAAGCAAAAATTGCGGAACGTAAGGCTGCAAAGAAGGAGAAAAACTTTGCACTCGCTGATTCTATCAGAGATGAACTTCTTGGCAAGGGCATTGTCCTTGAAGACACCAGAGAGGGCGTTAAATGGAAGAGAGCTTAGCTTCTGTAATAAGGCAGAGATTTGAACTGCCGA
>JAGACI010000055.1 GCA_017614185.1 Lachnospiraceae bacterium
GAAGAGAATCGGATTGTCTTGTATGGGCAATGGTTTTCATAGGACTTGGATGTTTCCTCTACTTTGAACCGATAAGATTTGCCTTGATTGTTATAGTTAACATCCTCGTCTCATTCGTCGGCGTTCCCGCAAAATCAGGCGGAATCGAGCTTCCGTTTGCAGCAAGATACAACATGATATTGTTTCTAGCTATCATCACTTTTTGGATGTCAATGAAGTATTTTTCAGGGCTTCGTGCATTTAAGAGGATGAGGGCAATAGAGCGCTCAAGACTTGAAAAAGTAAGCTTTCTTCGTAACATTTCCGGCGAACTTGAACTCGGCCTTCAGAACATGTCAGTAAAGAATGACTTCATGCTAAGCGAAGCCGGCGACCTTGCTTTGATAGAGAGTGCAAGGCAGATTGACAGCCAGATTGAAGTGTTAAAAGGCGTCGCAAATGATGTCGCCGACATGGCAAGACTTGAAGCAAACATTGTTGTTCCGATAGTTGCGCCATATAAGACAGAGAAGTTCTTTGAAGAAGTGATTGCGATATGCACCACCTACGCTCAGGGCAAAGGCCTTGAATTCAAATATGAATTTACAAACAGCGTTCCTTCGGTGCTTCGAGGTGATGAGGGAAGACTTAAGCAGCTTATAATGCGGCTTGTAACCAATGCCGTTAAGTATACGAGAGAGGGAAGTATAACCCTAAAGGTTGATTTTGACAAAACCAAACCACTGCTTGGTAACTTAAAGATTACCGTAAGCGATACCGGAATCGGTATGAAGGAAGAGGATCTTCGGGGATTAAGGGCCAGAATTGAGGGAATGAAGGATGTGAAAAACGGCCGAATCGTGGGAACCAACTTAGGTCTTACCACTGCAGTCGGAATCATTTTTGCCCTGGGAGGACGCATTAATATATCAAGTGCCTACCTTAGAGGCACGGACATCTCCTTTGAACTGGAGCAGGAGATTGTTTCCACAACTACCCTTAAGCGAAACGACGCACCAAAGGAAAAGAGTGCAAAAGAATAAAATGTATCGGAGGCTGTAAACCATGAAGATTACCTTTATCGGAGCAGATCATGAGGTTACGGGAAGCTGCCATTTTTTGGAGGCCTGTGGCAAAAACATCCTTGTAGACTACGGAATGGAGCAGGGCATTAACGTTTTTGAAAACGCTGATTTGCCGGTGCAGGAGTCGTTAATCGACTATGTATTTTTAACACATGCTCACGTCGACCACTCGGGACTCTTGCCGCTTTTGTATGCGAGAGGTTTCAGGGGCCAGATTTTTGCAACGGATGCAACGGTTGATCTTTGCAGCATAATGCTTCGTGACTGTGCACACATTCAGATGACTGAGGCAGAGTGGCGAAACAGAAAGGGACAGCGTTCCAACAGGGAAGTGGTTGAACCCCTTTACACGATGGAAGATGCAGACGGAGCAATCAAGAGACTTGTTCCCATCCACTATGATGAGAAGGTTGAGATTTGTCCCGGACTTGAAATCAGATTTACTGATATAGGACATTTGCTTGGCTCAGCGAGCATAGAGGTCTGGATTACCGAAGGTGATGTATCGAGAAAAGTTGTTTTCTCCGGTGATATCGGAAATGTCGGTCAGCCTCTCATTAAGGAGCCGAAGCCCACAAAAGATGCGGACTACGTTATTATGGAGTCCACCTACGGCGACAGACTTCACGCCGAGGAGACACCTGATTATGTAAGCGAGTTTGTAAAGGTTATCCAGGAGACTTTTGACAGAGGAGGAAACGTTGTCATTCCTTCATTCGCAGTCGGAAGAACCCAGGAAATTCTTTATTTCATACGTCAGATAAAAGAGAAGAAGTTAATTGAAAGGCACGAGGACTTCCCTGTTTATGTGGACAGCCCCTTAGCAGTTGAAGCTACGGGTATTTTTACCAAGAATAAGATGGACTGCTTTAATGAAGATGCCCTCGAATTAATCAGAAAGGGTATCAATCCCATTACTTTCCCGGGACTTAACCTTGCAATCACAAGTGACGAGTCCAAGCAGATCAACTTTGAGAATACTCCCAAGGTTATCATTTCCGCATCGGGCATGTGTGAGGCAGGCCGTATCAGACACCACTTAAAGCACAACCTCTGGAGACCCGAGTGTACAATCCTCTTTGTTGGTTACCAGGCTGTAGGAACTTTGGGACGTGCACTTATAGAGGGAGCGGAGGAAGTAAGACTTTTCGGTGAGCCTATCGAAGTAAGGGCATCCATTAAGACTATAAAGGGTCTTTCGGGTCACGCTGACAAGAACGGCCTTATCAAGTGGGTGACAAGCTTTGAAGAAAAGCCCAGGAAGGTATTCGTGGTTCACGGTGAAGACAGCGTATGTACAGCATTTACCGAGTGCCTTATGGTTGAGCATGGACTTAAGGCTTACGCTCCTTACAGTGGAACGGTCTTTAACCTTGCAACCAACAAGTTAGAGTATGAGGCGTTGCCCATACCTGTTAAGCAAAAGAGCACCAAACCTGTTTCGGATGTATTTGCAAGACTTCTCTCCGCAGGACAGAGACTGCTTGCTGTTATACACAAGAACGAGGGTTGCGCAAACAAGGATTTGGCGAAGTTCGCAGACCAGATTAACTCCTTATGCGATAAATACGACAGATAGAGGAAGGGAAAAGCTAAATGAGTTATGCAGACAAAGTCTTTATAGATATGTGTAAAGACATCTTAGAGAACGGCACAAGCACGGAAGGAGAGAAGGTAAGACCACATTGGCCCGACGGAACGCCGGCCTATACAATCAAAAAATTCGGCGTGGTTAACCGCTATGACCTCTCAAAGGAGTTCCCGATTCTTACTCTTCGTAAGACCGCTTTAAAGAGCGCAACAGACGAGATGCTTTGGATCTGGCAGCAGAAATCCAACAATGTTCATGACCTTCACTCACATATCTGGGATGAGTGGGCAGATCCTGACGGCTCAATCGGAAAGGCTTACGGCTACCAGATGAGTGTTAAGCATCAGTATAAAGAGGGCATGTTTGACCAGGTTGACAGGGTTATCTATGACCTTAAGAACAACCCTTTCAGCCGTCGTATCATGACCAACATCTATAACCATGCGGATTTGCACGAGATGAACCTGTATCCCTGTGCTTACAGCATGACCTTTAACGTTACCCAGAAAAAGGGAGAAGACAGGCTTACATTAAACGCTATTTTGAATCAGCGTTCACAGGATGTGCTTGCAGCCAACAACTGGAACGTTGTCCAGTACTCTGTGCTTATTCACATGCTTGCCCAGGTTTGTGACATGAATGTGGGAGAGTTTGTACATGTCATTGCCGACGCTCATATCTATGACAGACATGTGCCGATTATTAAAGAGCTTATCGAAAGAGAGCCTCTTCCGGCACCCAAGTTTACGCTTAATCCCGATATTCACGATTTCTATCAGTTTACAAGAAATGATGTATCTTTGGAGGGTTATGAGACTCATCCCCAGATACTCGATATACCCATAGCAATCTAAACGAGGAGGAGTATCAATGAAATTAATAGCTGCGGTTGACAACAACTGGGCCATCGGCAACAAGGGAGCCCTTCTGGTTCGTATTCGTACAGACCAGATGAACTTCAGGGCACTTACAACAGGAAAGGTTGTTATTCTCGGAAGAAAGACACTTGAGACTTTCCCTCAGAAGCAGCCTCTTGCAAACAGGACCAACATCATCCTTTCAAGAAACCCTGACTATAAGGTTAAGGATGCTATCGTGGTTCACAGCTTCGAAGAGCTTAACGAGGAACTCAAAAAATACGATACCGATGATGTGTTTGTAATTGGCGGAGAGTCAATTTATAAGGCTTTGGAGCCTATGTGCGATACTGCGATTATCACGAAGGTTGAGCACTCTTACGAGGCTGACGCATATTTCCCCAATCTCGATGAGAATCCTGACTGGGAGTGTGTAGAGGAAGGCGAAGAACAGACATGTTTTGATTTAAGCTTTACTTTCAACACATATAAGAGAATTTCTCGTTGACTTTAGCAGAGAAAAGTATAATAATCTTATTTAAAAGTAAAAATACACGTGCAAGTATAAAGATACTGCAAGAAAGGAATGGTATTCACAATGGAAAAGAAAAACATTGATTGGGCAAACCTCGGGTTTGGCTACATCAAAACGGACTACCGTTATGTTTCCAATTTTAAAGAAGGAGCATGGGATGACGGCGTCATCACAGAGGATGATAAGGTGGTCTTAAGTGAATGCGCAGGCGTTCTTCAGTATGCTCAGACTTGTTTCGAAGGCCTTAAGGCTTATACAACAGAGGATGGAAAGATTGTATGTTTCCGCCCCGACTTAAACGCAGAGCGTATGTATGACTCAGCTAAGAGACTTGAGATGCCCGCTTTCCCCAAGGACAGATTCATCGATGCTGTAGTTAAGGTAGTAAAAGCAAACGCTGCTTTTGTTCCCCCTTACGGCTCAGGCGCAACACTTTACATCAGACCTTACATGTTTGGCTCTAACCCCGTTATCGGAGTTAAGCCTGCAGATGAGTATCAGTTCAGAATCTTAACTACACCCGTTGGTCCTTACTTTAAGGGTGGCGCTAAGCCCATCACCATCAAGGTTAGTGACTTTGACCGTGCGGCTCCGAACGGAACCGGCCACATCAAGGCAGGTCTTAACTATGCAATGAGCTTACATGCAATCGTTACC
>JAGACI010000056.1 GCA_017614185.1 Lachnospiraceae bacterium
AAGAGGCTCTTCTCTTTATCTTATAGGCTGTGTATGGAACAACGGCGAAGGATATGTTATCACCCAGTTTATGGCTGAAAACTATGATGCTGAAAAAGATGTTCTGGAAGCATTCTTTGAATTTGCAAAACCTTTCAAAGTTCTTGTTCACTTTAACGGCAATAACTTTGACATTCCATTCTTAAGTGAGAAAGCCAAACAATATAAGCTTGAGAATCCTCTCGGGAATATGGAAGGCGTTGATTTATACAGAAGAATCAATCCATACAAGGATATGTTAAGGCTTCCCAACTGTAAGCAGAAAACAATTGAGCATTTCCTTGGAATCAACAGAGAAGACCCTTACAGCGGAGGAGATCTGATTGGTGTATACCACTCTTATGTAAAAGACCATGACGAAGCAAAGGAAAGCGACCTGTTTACTCACAACAGAGATGATCTTCTTGGTATGCTCTCCATTCTTCCGATGCTTAATTACTTCGATCTCTTCACAATGCCATTAACTGTAGTTGCGGCAAGCGCCAACTGCTATTGGGATGTAAACAATGAGGAAAAGAAAGAACTTGTTCTTACGGCCAAGCCTGAAGCAACGCTTCCGACGCCCATAAGCGGTTCAGCCAGTGGATGTTATTTCTCAGCCAAAGACGGCGAAGTTGTAATCAAGATTCCGATTATAGAGAAAGAGCTTAAATACTTCTACTCCAACTTCAAAGATTACTATTATCTTCCCGATGAAGATGTGGCACTTCACAAGTCTGTGGCAGGCTTTGTAGACAAGGACCACAGAAAGCAGGCCAAGGCTTCAAACTGTTACACAAGAAGACTTTCAACCTACGTACCCGAATGGGAACCCATCATCACTCCTTTCTTTAAGGAGGATTACCTCTCAAAGGATATGTACTTTGAACTTACCGATGATATAAAGCAAAACAGGGAGCTCTTCTCCGGATATGCTTCTCACATTCTTACATACATCGGATTAAACAAAGCATAGCAATCAAAAAGGCTGTACGAGCAAGTCGTACAGCCTTGAATTTTGTCTTTATTTCTCGGGTCTTTGGTAGAAGAAACTGCTCTGCCTTTCAAATCCCAATTCCTTATGATTTATAATCTGCTCGGTACTTCCTATGAAGAGTATACCGCCGGGAACAAGAGCCTGGTTAAATTTCTTAAATACCTCGTCCTTGGCTTCCTCGGTAAAGTAGATTAAAACATTTCGGCAGACAATCAGGTGATAATTGGTAGGATATGTATCTCTTAAGAGGTTATGCTCTTTAAACTCAACCCGGTTCTTAACCTCATCTGAAATCTGATAAGATGAACCAATCTTTGTGAAGTACTTATCCTTCAAATCCTTGGGAAGTCCGGCCAGACTCTTTTCATTATAAAGTCCGACTTTAGCCTTTCCGATAACGGTCTTATCAAGGTCCGTTGCAAAGATTTTAATCTTGTTAAGAGGCATAAACTTCGAAAGAACCATTACCAATGTGTAAGGCTCATCACCTGTCGAGCAGGCAGCGCTCCAAATCTTTAAGTTCTCACCATACTTCTTGATGAGAGCCGGAAGCACATTTGTTTCGAGAAGCTTCCACTGATCGGGGTTGCGATAGAACTCTGAAACATTGATAGTGATATAGTTGATGAACTCATCAAACATATCCTTGTTGGTCTTTAAACATTCAACGTATTTGTCATAACCCTTAACGTTGTTCTTGGCGATAAGCGCATCAATTCTGCGCTTCATCTGTTTCTCTTTGTAAGAATTAAGATCTATCTTTGTCAGATCATAAACAGCTTTAACCAAATACTCATAATCATAGGCCATATCGTGTCCTCCTGATGCATTAAGAATTATTATGAATTAAAGACCTATTTAATTATTTATCCTCTGCCTCTGCCTCAGCTTCTGCTGCGATTACTGCATCAATATCAACTGATACCTCATCAGCGTCGTCCTCGGCCTTTGCTTCTTCCTTCTCAGGTTCGGGAGCAATGAGAGCCTTGATGCTTAAGCTGATCTTCTTGTCAGCCTCGTTGAAGTCAACAATCTTTGCTGTAACTTCATCGCCAAGCTTAAGAACGTCTGAAGGCTTATCGATATGATCCTTTGAAATCTGTGAAACATGAAGAAGTGCGTCAACGCCTTCTTTAATCTCAACAAATGCACCGAAGTCAGTCATTCTTGCAACCTTACCGGTTACAACGTTGCCTACTGCGTATTCCTTGGCTGCGTCCTTCCAGGGGTTGGCATCCTCAAACTTACAGGAAAGTGCAATCTTGGTTCCGGTAATCTCTTTGATGAATACCTTAACCTCGTCACCAACCTTGTAAACCTTCTTGGGATTCTCAACTCTTCCCCAGCTCATCTCGGAGATGTGAAGGAGTCCGTCTGCTCCGCCAAGATCTATAAATGCACCGAAATCGGTAACATTCTTAACTGTTCCGGTAACAACATCACCAACTTTGATCTTCTCAAAGAGTGCCTTCTGAGCTTCCTCTCTCTTTGCGGTAAGAAGCTGTCTTCTGTCACCGATATATCTTCTTCTTCTGGGATTGTATTCGCTTACTACGAACTCAATCTCCTGTCCTGCATACTTGTTAAGATCCTTCTCGTAGGTATCTGAAACAAGACTTGCGGGGATGAAAATTCTTACTTCGTCAACAACTACGCTAAGGCCACCTTCAAGTACCTGTGCAACTGTTGCCTTAAGAACTTCATGATTCTCAAACGCCTCTTTGATTCTCTCGCTTCCCTGATCTGCGATGAGACGCTTGTATGTGAGAAGCACCTGGCCTTCTCCGTCGTTTACTTTAACGACCTTAACAGTAATGGGGTCATCTTTCTTAACAACCGTAGTAAGGTCAATACTGTTATCGTTGCTGTATTCGTTTCTGGGAAGAATACCGTCGGCTTTGTATCCAATGTTTACGATAATCTCGTCGGGCTTAACATCGATGACTTTACCTTCAACTACCTCTCCTGCATGTATTGTTTTAAAAGATTCCTCAAGCATTTGTTCAAAAGTTAATTCTGACATAATTTTGAACCTCCTCAATGATTTTGTTTGGGGTCGAGGCCCCTGCAGTAATTCCCACCAGCCGAACTGATTTAGGTAGTTCTAAATGCAAGTCATCCAGTGT
>JAGACI010000057.1 GCA_017614185.1 Lachnospiraceae bacterium
AGAATCTCAATCGGAACAGACGATGAGATGGAGACTTTGGTTAACACACTTAAAGAAATACTTTGATTTAAAAGGAGATTAGTATAAATGGAGTTTATCAAGAACGTATTAAAAGGTATGGTCATGGGTGTGGCCAATATCATTCCCGGAGTAAGCGGCGGTACAATGGCTGTTTCAATGGGTATATATGACAAGCTTATTCACTGCATTACCCACCTTTTCAAGGAATTTAAGAAGAGCATCATCTTTGTGCTTCCCATCTTTATCGGTATGGGAATCGCAATCGGAGGTCTCTCCTTCCTTATTCCCGTTTTGTTTGAGAAGTTCCCAATGCCTACAACCGTTTTCTTCATCGGTCTTATCCTCGGCGGTATCCCGATTGTTTTTAAGAAGACAAAGGGCAATAAGTTTAAAGTCGGCTATGCCATCGCTTTCCTTGCTTTCTTTGCACTTGTTATCGGCATGGCTTTGATGGGAGAAGCTGAGGGTGTTACAAGAGATGTTACCCCTTCTCTTGTCAATGTAATCGTTCTTTTCTTTATCGGAATCATCGCATCAGCAACAATGATTGTTCCCGGAGTCAGCGGTTCAATGATCCTTTTGGTTCTTGGATACTATAATCCCGTTATTACCGCGATTAAGGATTTCCTTTCAGCACTGGCACATTTTGATATGCCGGGAATTTTAAGAGGAATCGGAATCCTTCTTCCTTTCGGTATTGGTATCATCGTTGGTATTTTTGCAATTGCGAAGCTTATCGAGATGCTTTTCGAGAAGTTCCCTTTGTATACATACTGGGCTATCATCGGTTTGCTCGTTGCCTCACCCATCGCTGTATGGATGGCAGGAGACATGGGCGTTATCAGTGTCGGTGCGGTTATCGCAAGTGTAATTACGTTAGCGGCAGGTTTTGTTATCTCAATGAAGCTTGGAGAATAGTTTATGGAAGCTTACTCAGCATTTGCTGACGTCTATGACGAATTCATGGACGAGACGCCCTATGAACTTTGGCGCGACAGAATAGTAGAAAGAATAAATAAATACGGAATCAGCAAGCCTCACAGGTTTGAAGGTGACATGGACAGTGCAGGGGAAGAGGAGATTCTCGAATCGGAGAAAAACCTCGTACTTGATCTTGGCTGTGGAACCGGTACTTTGACTGAGCTTTTATATGACGAAGGCTACGACATGATTGGCGTAGACAACTCTTTTGAGATGCTTACCAAAGCTTTTGTCAAAAAAGAGGAAAAGGGAAGCGACATCCTCTATCTTTCACAGGATATGAGGGACCTTGACCTTTACAGCACCATAGGAACCGTTATAAGTGTCTGTGATTCCGTCAACTACATCACAAAGCCCGAAGAGCTTCTGGGCGTTTTTAAGAGTATTGAGAATTATCTTTTCCCGGGCGGAATATTTATCTTTGATTTTAATACCCTTCATAAGTACAAGGATGTAATCGGCGACTCGACGATTGCCGAGGACAGGGATGACTGCAGCTTTATCTGGGATAATTATTTCGATGAGGAAACAGAAATAAATGAGTATGATTTAACCCTCTTTGTAAAAGAAGAGGACAATCTTTACAGGAAGTTTACCGAAACCCACTATCAAAGAGGCTATACCTTGAAAGAGATTAAAGAAATGCTTGAAAAAGCCGGACTTAAGGTGCTTGAAGCCATGGATTTAGATACCGAGGCAGAGGCTGACGAAGAATCCGAGCGAATCATGATAGTGGCCAAAAAGGAAGTGTAAATATGTCAGATTATATAGTTAGAGCAACAGCAGCGAATGCGTCCATAAGAGCATTTGCCTGCACCACAAGAGAAACGGTCGAAGCGGGAAGACAGGCCCACAACACAAGCCCTGTTGTCACCGCGGCACTTGGAAGACTTATGAGCGCCGGTTTAATGATGGGCGCTATGCTTAAGGGCGAGAAGGATATTTTAACCCTAATAATAAAAGGAACGGGCCCCGCAAAGGGTGTAACCGTTACCGCAGATTCTTTGGGCAACGTTAAGGGATACCCCATTGAACCCTGCGTAATTATCCCTGCAAACAAGAAAGGCAAACTTGATGTAGCAGGGGCTCTCGGTCAGGGAACCCTTACCGTTATTAAGGACATGGGCTTAAAGGAGCCTTATTCCGGTCAGGTTAAGCTTCAGACTTCTGAGATTGCGGAGGATCTGACTTACTATTTTGCCACATCTGAGCAGGTGCCTTCAGCAGTAGGCCTCGGTGTTTTGATGTCAAAGGACAACACCGTTAAGCAGGCCGGCGGATTTATCATCCAGCTTATGCCTTTTTGCGATGATGCGACCATTACAAAGCTTGAAGAGAACCTTGCCAAGATAGACAGTGTTACGACCATGCTCGATAATGGCCTTTCTCCCGAGGGAATCCTTGAAACTGTTCTTGAAGGATTTGATGTGGAGTTTAACGGAACAAGCCCCGCAAGATTTCATTGTGACTGTTCCAAGTCAAAGGTTGAAAAGGTATTAATAAGTATCGGCAAGAAGGACTTACAGGAGATGATTAACGACGGAGAGGACGTTGAGGTCAACTGTCAGTTCTGCAATAAGTCATATAAGTTTAATGTTGAAGAATTAAAGGGACTTTTATCAAAAGCAAAGAAGTAGATTAGGCATGTGATTGGAGGGAATGCAGGTGAAATACGGATTTGTAAAGGTGGCAGCAGTCACACCCGAAGTTAAGGTGGCAGATGTTAAGTTTAACGTCGAAAGCATACTTTCTGAGATTAAGAAGCTTAAGAAAAACCATGTGAAAGTCATGGTATTTCCTGAACTTTGCATAACCGGAGCTACCTGCAAGGATTTGTTTTATCAAAAATCCCTTCTTAGTGATGCTTTATTGGGACTTAAGAAGATAAAAGATTTTTCAAATGATTTGGATGCGATTATCGCCGTAGGCCTTCCTCTTAAGAAAGAAGGAAAGCTTTATGATGTTACGGCCATCATTAATCGCGGCGATGTTTTGGGATTTGTTCCAAAGACCGTTCTTTCCAATACAGGCGAGTTTTCGGACTCCAGATGGTTTGCCTCGGGTGAGGAAATCATGGGGTACGTTAATTTTGACGGGGAAGAGGTTGCTATCGGAACAAATCTTTTGTTTTATAACCCTGAGATGGAAGATCTGGTTATCGGAGTCGAAATCGGAAACGAGCCCGCTCTTTCGGAAACTCCCTCAGTTGCCCATGTTCAGGCCGGAGCAACGATTATCATTAACCCCGAGGCTACAGCTGAGATAGTTGGCAGAGCAGAGTTTAGAAGACAGACCGTTAAGGCATTAAGCGGCCGTCTTATGGCAGGATATATAAGCGCAGGAGCAGGCGAGGGTGAATCCACAACCGATTACGTTTATGCAGGCCACAACCTTATCGGGGAGTGCGGAGATTTGCTTGCTGAAAGTAAGAGATATACTACAGGCGCCCTTATAAACGATATCGATGTAGACAGAATCTCATCGGAGAGAATTAAATCTTCGGTGTTTGATGCCTTTGAAGACGATGACTATTTAAGATTACCTTTTTACATAAAGAGCGAGAATACCAAGCTTGACAGGACATTCTCAAAGACTCCGTTTATTCCTTTGGATCCTTCGGTGAGAGCTTCCAGAATGGAAGAGATCTTTACCATCCAGAGCCACGGCCTTAAAAAGAGAGTGCTTCATACGGGGGCAAAGAAGCTTGTCCTTGGAATTTCAGGCGGACTTGATTCAACGCTTGCTCTCCTTGTCATGGCCAACACATTTGACCTTTTGGGATACGACAGGAAAGATAT
>JAGACI010000058.1 GCA_017614185.1 Lachnospiraceae bacterium
ATATTTAAATAATTATGAAGAAATGCTTGAAGAATCAATGCAGGAAGACTATATGGTAAATGAGGATGGCGAATCGGAAAGAATTGCCAAAGCAACCTATAAGGATAAGGATTGCGATACTATTTTTGTTTTCAAAGCAGAGCAGGCTGATGTTGATATAATAAGAGATTTGATAAACAGCACCAACAAAAAGCACGAATATGTGACAGATGTCCAAAATATAATTGAAGAGGAAGCAGGCGCTTTTCTGGAAGACCAGAAAAGTGTTGAGGATGTCTCAGGTACAATTCAGAGTCGAGTTGAAGTGTTCCTCCAAGAAAGAAAAGAATAAAACAAAACAAAAATCTCCACTAAATCCGGCACAAAGATTTAGTGGAGATTAACAAGCTTGGACATGGGACATTTATAATGTACATAAGAGAAAATGAGGAGAGTATTTTTATGGACATTCAGGTAAATAATATTTCAAAAATCTATGGTGCGGGTGAAAACCAAGTGATTGCGCTTAATCATGCAAATATGATTATTCATAAGGGCGATTTTATTTCGATTGTCGGTCCCTCTGGTAGCGGAAAAAGTACACTGCTTAATATAATCAGTGGTTTGGATTTGCCTTCATCCGGTACTGTGCTTTATGGAGATACTAATATTCATAATGGTAACGATAAGAAAATATCCGCTTTTCGTCGTCAAAAGATAGGCTTTATTTTTCAACAATTTAATCTTTTGCCGGTTTTGACAGCAAGAGAAAATATTATCATGCCATTGCTCTTGGATAAAAAGCAGCCGGATGAAACTTATTTGAAACAGCTAGCGCAGCTTTTAGGTTTGGAGGAACGGCTGAATCATTTGCCTCATGAATTGTCCGGCGGTCAGCAACAGCGTGTTGCCATTGCTCGTGCTCTGATTGCGAACCCCGATATAATTTATGCTGATGAGCCAACGGGAAATCTTGATAGCAAAAGCGGTGGGGAAGTGATGAAGATGCTCTGCGATATTCGTAAAAAATTGAGTAAAACACTTGTTGTTATCACACATGATATCAACATTGCAAACATGGCAGAACGCCGGTTTTCTATCATTGACGGAGAACTTGCGGAGGTGATTGTAAAATGAAATCTTATTTTTCTCTTGCGTGGAAAAAAATAAAGGTGCAAAGAGTCACTTCCATATTAATTTTGATTGCTGTAATTTTATCCACCATTATGACTACGGTGGTTGGTCAATCTATCGGCACTTTGCAAGTTATGCGTATCAATCAAGCTAAAAGTTTGAATGGTGATCGATATGTGACTTTTCATCAGCTTTCTAATGAGCAGGTACAGACGCTTTCTAATGACGACCGGCTGACCGATGTGAACAGCATAATTAATGTTGGTTATACTGCTTTGAAGAACAGTGGATTGACGTTATATGTTCGTGAATATTGCGGAGATGCATTAAAAGTATATCCTGCAATTTGTAAAGTAAAAGAGGGACGATTGCCTGAAAATGCATATGAGATTGCTTTACCGGAAAATGCTCTGCATTACTTGGAAGTTGATGGAATAATAGGTGATACAATTACTTTGCCACTTGAAATTTCATTAATGACTGAAATTGATGATGCGTACGAATATAGTGCAAGCTTTACACTATGTGGTATTCTGGAAAACTGTTATCTGGGTTACAGTAGTGGCATAATTGAGGGAATAGTTGGTGAAGGTACAGCAAACTCACTGTTACCTAATCAGTATTTGGTGTATTCTACTGATTTTAAAACTATAAGCACAGAGCGGTTTCAAACTGTTGTAAATGAAATTGCGGATGAGTTGTCTGTTGTTGAAACGAATATACAATACAACAGTATTCTCTTGAAAACGCTTGGGATAGCCTATATGGAAAACGAAACCTCTGATATGGAGAATATAGGATTTCCCTTTATGATAATGGCCTGCATTACGGTTGGTATCCTCGTTTTGCTTGCCGCAGGACTTGTTATTTATAACATTCTAAAAATAGAAGTAACAAAGTCAGTTCGGGAATATGGAATACTTCGTTCAATCGGAGCAGAGAAAAGACAACTTTATAATTTGGTTTTGGTACAGCTACTATTGCTATGTAGCATTGGCATTCCGGTGGGCGTTCTTTTAGGACTAATATCTTCACAAGGTATCTTGACGGCAGCTATGGGATTCATCAATCCTGATTTGTTTATGGTTGGAAGTGTGCAAGAATTAATCGCAATGCTTAATGCCAGCCGTGGCAACAAGGCAGTGCCATTAATGGCAAGTATTGTTATCACATTGGTTTTTGCCACTCTTGCTACTTTACCAGCCGCTCGTTATGCATCCAGCGTCTCTCCGACAGTTGCTATGTCCGGGCAATATGTGAAAATCAAACGTTGTAACCACAAAACAAAGAAGATAAGATGCTTTGAAGCATTCTATGCCCGTTTGAATTTGAAAAGAAATCGAGGACGTACTGTTGTTACAATTTTATCTATGGTGATGAGTATTACAGTATTTGTTGCATTGCAATCATTTGGTGAGTTACTGGACGCAAGCTCCGCAATCAAAGACAGTTATTTGGGGGACTATTCAGTTACGAATGAAACTGTAGGGATTGCCGCAGACTCGATTGAAGAACTGCGAGAGAATAGCATGGTGGAGAGCCTTTCTACAACTATGCTGTCTGTTTACCAGTTTGACGAAAAAGGGAAAATGTCGATTGACACTGACATTTCTCTACGCACCTGGGAAACCTTGTATATTGTTGGATTTGATGATAACCGTCTGAATACAATAGTTCCCAGCTTGAGTGAAAACGATAAGGAAAATTTGAAAGAAGGCATGTCTTGTCTTGTCAAAAACCCAATATCCTTTTACTTTGATGGACAGAGTGTTGAAGGTACGGAATTGCACGTCAATGATGAAATACAGATTGAGGGTCAAAAACTACGTGTAGCTGGGATTGTGGATGACCCAATCACAATAAACAATAGCGGCTTTATCAATGGAGTTCAGATTATCGTTTGTGATTCTGCCTATGCAACTATTACCAGGCAAGAACGTTATGCTGAGATATACCCTACATTGACTAGGGATTCAGACCCAGATCAGTTTGAAAACTGGCTTGATGAATGGTGCGACAAAAATGCAGGCAGCCATTGGATATCATATCTACAAATGGACGAAGAACTTGCAGAGAGCTTCGCACAAATAAATATGCTTTGTTGGGGACTGATTTTGTTTATTGGATTGATAGGTTTATTAAATATTTTTAACACTGTATACACCAACATTCATACGAGGGTTTCCGAAATTGGTATGCAGCGAGCTATAGGCATGAGCAAGCGGAGTTTGTATAAAACATTTTTGTGGGAAGGTGCATATTATGGGGTGTGTTCCTCTGCGGCAGGAGGTATGCTTGGATATATATGTTCTGTCTTTATAGAGGCGGCAGTGAATGATACGTTGCAATTCAGTTTAGTGCCAATTATTCCCATTTTGGAAGCAACAGCAGTTTCAATAATTGCTTGTTTGATTGCGACCTCTATTCCCTTACGTTCTATTGCAAAAGCGGATATTGTAAATCTAATCGTTAAAGTAGAATAACTAATTTGGTGTTCCTCCAAGAAAGAAAAGAATAAACCAAAACAAAAATCTCCACTAAATCCGGCACAAAGATTTAGTGGAGATTAACTATATTATTACATTGTGACGATTATACCACCATCACATGCATAGAGGGTACTGACACCACGCATTTCCATGATAATGCATCTTGCGTATCTGTGCTGAGCGAGTATGAGATCTCTTACTTTCTCAGCTCTTTCTTTGCAGTTACAATGGGTTATAACCAGTGTTCTGCATTCGCTGTCTTTTATTTCCGAGTGTATGGTTTCAACCATCTTCTTAAGAGCCTGGCGGATACCTACGCCCTGTCCTTTTTGCTCTACCATGCCTTTAACGCCTATCATGATTGGCTTTATGTTTAAAGTAGAAACAATTTTACCTTTTAACTTTGGAAGACGACCGTTTTTGATAAATGAATCCAGTGTGTTAAGAACGAAGTAAGTGTGAACGTTGTCTCTGTAGTCTTCAACCTTTTTAACTATCTTATCGAAGGATAAGTTCTTTTCTTCCAGTTCGATGATCTTAAGTGCGAGCTGTGTTTCACCGCCGCTTGCAGACTCCGAATCAAAAACATGAATGTCTTTGTCACCGTATGTTTCGAAGAATAAATCCTTGCCAAGCATTGCGGAGTTGTAACTTCCTGAGAGCTTGGATGAGAGAGTGATTACATAAACTCTTTCGGCGTCGCAATTATATGCTTCCATGAAAGCATCGGGTGAAGGGCAGGCACTTCTTGCTGCTTCTTCGCTCTCTGCCACTCTTTTAATGAAATCAAGCTGATCAAAACCTGCGTCATCGATTACTTCGTAATCACCGATGCTAAGTGTCAAAGAAACGATTTGAAAACGTGGGTCGTTCTTAAATTCGTCAGGTAATTCACAGCAACTGTCAACTACAATCTTATAATTATAATTTGTTTTTGCACTCATGATGACATTCCTTTGATTTGTTGCAAATTTAAAAACTATTTAATGTAGTTTCCATTACTACATCATATTACCACTGCATGAAGGAAATGTAAAGTACCCCCGGTAGAATTGACTTTTCCGCGGTTTAGCGTTATCTTTTATGTGTTATGCCCTTAGAGGCGAGGAGGATTTTATGAAAGAATTAAGACCAAAGTTATTGGATTGTTTAAAAGGCTACTCGGGCTCACAGGCAGCCAAGGATATCATTTCGGGTATCATTGTTGCCATTATTGCCCTGCCTTTGTCAATTGCACTTGCGATTGCGTCGGGTGTCGGCCCTGAGCAGGGACTCTACACTGCAATCATCGCAGGATTTTTCATCGCAGTATTCGGCGGAAGCCGCGTTCAGATAGGCGGACCTACTGCAGCATTCGTTGTCATCATCTACGGAATTGTTGCTACATATGGAAGAGACGGACTCGTGGTCGCAACCATAATGGCAGGTATTATGCTTATTATCATGGGAGCATTCCACTTCGGTTCACTAATCAAGTACATTCCCTATACAATCACGACAGGATTTACCTGCGGTATTGCGGTAACGCTTTTTGCCGGACAGCTTAAAGATTTCCTTGGACTTTCAATCGAGAAGGTTCCTTCGGAGTTCATTCCAAAGCTTGGTTCATATATCGAGAATATAAGCACAATCAATTTCACGGCACTTCTTATCGGAGCCCTTGCAATCGTTATTATGCTTGTCTGGCCCAAGATTACCGATAAGATTCCCGGATCTTTGGTAGCTATCATTGTTACAACAGCAATCGTTAAGATTTTTGGCCTCCAGGTTAATACAATAGGAAGCGTTTTCGGAGAGCTTTCTTCATCATTCCCGAAGTTCACACTTCCCAATGTAACCTTTGAAATGGTTAAGCAGCTTGTTTCACCTGCATTCACAATCGCTATCCTTGCAGGAATAGAATCACTTCTTTCTGCTGTAGTTGCTGACGGAATGATTAACGATACCCACAACTCAAATGCCGAGCTTGTCGGTCAGGGACTTGGTAACATCTTTTCAGGACTCTTTGGTGGTATCCCTGCAACAGGTGCCATCGCAAGAACAGCAGCCAACGTTCGTAACGGCGGAAGAACTCCCATAGCCGGTATCGTTCACTGCGTAACACTTACAATTATTCTTGTACTTTTAATGCCTACAGCGGCAATGATTCCGATGACTACTCTTGCAGCGGTTCTTTTGGTTGTTGCAGCCAACATGGCAGACTGGTCAAGCTTTATCCACCTTTGCAAAACAGCACCCAAGAGCGACATCCTTGTTCTTGTTGCAACCTTTGTCCTTACTGTTGTATTTGACCTTGTGGTTGCAATCGAGGTTGGTGTGGTTCTTGCGGCAGTTCTCTTTATGAAGAGAATGTCTGACACAGCAGATGTTAAGAGCTGGAAATACATAGAAGAGCCCGAAACACTTCCTCATGAGAAAGAGAAACTCATGGAAGTTGCAAAGGAGATAAGAGTATTCGAAATAAGCGGCCCCTTATTCTTTGCAGCTGCTGACAAACTTCTTGCGATCGATCACAAGAGCTTTACAAAGGTACTTATAATCAGAATGAGAGCTGTACCCGCCATAGATGTAAGTGCAATAAGAAAGCTTCGTGAACTTGTCGAGAAAGCCCGTAAGGCCGGAATTACCGTAGTATTTTCACACGTTAACGAGCAGCCCATGAAGGCTTTTGAAAAAGACGGCTTTATTGAGTTCGCAGGTAAAGAGAACTTCAGAGTAAATATCCTTGAAGCTTTGGATTACGCAGGAAGCCTTATCGAAAATCGTTAGTGAAATAATGCCGATTCAATGGTAAAATGGTAATACAATGAGATTTCTTGGAAAACAAAAAGTCTGGACGGATCGACAGAGAATCAAGTGGAAAGAATTCTTCAATAAAGAGAAGAGACTTTACACAGAGATAAGAAAATACGGTGGCGACATTCTGGATTCCGAGAGTTTTGACAGCTCGAAAGCCAACATTCAGCATGGAAACATGACCGTTCGCCAGCATTCAATAAATGTAACAAAGCTAAGCCTTGCTCTAAGCAAAAAGCTCCCGTTCAAATTTGATGAAAGGGCGCTTGTGCGTGGAGCGCTTTTGCATGATTACTTTTTGTATGACTGGCATAAGCATGATTCTGCCAATACCCACAAGAACCTTCATGGATTCTATCATCCGGGTATTGCTCTCAGGAATGCAGAGAGAGATTTTGATTTAAGCGACAGAGAAAGAGAGATAATTAAGAAGCATATGTGGCCTCTTACCATTATCCCTCCGATGCATCGGGAAGCTTGGGTTGTCACGATGGCCGACAAGTATTGTTCCACTCTGGAGACGCTTGGCCTTCAAAAGGGCCATGGACCGGTCAAAGACAAGAAGTCGAGATCTCATTCGCACTATATACAACTGAGGTAAATCATGGGGAAGATTTATTATCTTATGGGCAAAAGCTCATCAGGCAAAGATACAATCTTTCGAATGATAATGCGAAGCAAGGAAGTTTCCCTTAAGACTATCGTGCCTTACACGACACGTCCCATAAGAGCGGGAGAGACCGAAGGCAAGCAGTATCATTTTGTTGATGAAGAAAAGTTTAATGCCCTTAAGAATTCCGGAAAGATAATCGAAGACAGAGCATATAACACCTGCCATGGCTTGTGGCGGTATTTTATGGTGGATGACGGAAGGATAGATTTATCCAGGCATGATTACATCATCATAGGTACCCTTGAGGCGTTTCTTAAGTGCGCAGAGTACTACGGACGCGACAAGACTGTGCCTATCATGATTGACCTTGATGACGGGGTCAGACTCGAGAGAGCATTAAAGAGAGAAAAAAAGCAGGAGAAACCCAAGTACGAGGAACTTTGCAGAAGGTTTCTTGCGGACAGTGAGGATTTTTCCGAAGATAAGTTACAGGCTGCAGGCATAACGGCCAGATTTGACAATACTAATCTTGATGAGTGCCTTGGCCGAATAATAGATTATATAAAGCACAACTAGTCGACTGCACAAGGGGGTGTGGTTATGGACATGAAGGTTACCGCTACTCCGGCTCCGCAGCAGGTGACGGAGACAAGCAGAGTACAACCTGTCGATGATTCATTCAAGTTTACACTTTCAAGTCGAATATCGGAGACGGAACTTCAGGAGAAACTGGTTTCCCTCATGAACGAGATAACCGAGCAGGGAGCCAAGATCGCCAAGAAGAAGGATATCCGTGACATGAAGCACTACAGAGGCCTCATAAAGGAATTCCTTAATGAGATTGTGAGCCGTTCGCATAACTTTTCAAGGGAGAACTTCCTTGATAAGAGAGGACGTCACAGAGTGTATGGAATCATAAGGCTTGTAGATGAGAATCTGGACAAGCTTGCGCAGGAACTTTGCAAAGACGAAAAAGATAACATTTCGATTCTTGGAACGATAGGGGAGATAAGGGGACTACTGTTAGACATTTTCACCTAGGAGGATTAGGTATGGCAGGCTTTGAGACTGTTGTAGGCCAGGAACCCATAGTTGAACATTTAAAAAATGCCATAACAACCGGAAAGATTTCCCATGCGTATATCATTAACGGTGACAGAGCAGCGGGGAAGGAATACATTGCGAGCATTTTTGCGAGAGCACTTCAGTGTGAAAAGGGTGGTACAGACCCATGTGAAGAGTGCCATTCATGTAAGCAGGCATTGTCCGCAAATCATCCCGACATTATAAGAGTTACCCATGAAAAACCCGGCTCAATCGGCGTTGACGATGTCAGAGAGCAGATTACGGGTAGTGTGTACGTAAAGCCCTACAGTGGCAAATATAAGATTTATATTATTAATGAAGCGGAGAAGATGACCGCTCAGGCTCAGAATGCGATTCTAAAGACATTGGAAGAGCCCCCCGAGTATGTTGTCATTCTGCTTCTTACAACCAACGTAAACATGCTTCTACCTACAATTCAGTCAAGGTGCGTTGTCCTTAACATGAAGCCTGTTAAGGATGAACTTGTCAAAAAGTATCTTGTGGACGAGCTTGATATTCCCGAGTACAAGGCAGAAGTATGCGTGGCTTTTGCGAGAGGAAACGTTGGTAAGGCAAGACTTCTTGCATTAAGTGAAGAGTTCGACAAGGTAAGAGAGGAAGCGATTGCTCTTTTAAAATATATTAATGACATGGAACTTAGCGAGGTAATGTCTGCAATTAAGAAGATTACCGAGTACAAATTCGATGTCAACGATTACCTTGATATCATTGCGGTCTGGTTCAGGGATGTACTTATGTTTAAGGCAACCCACGACCCCAACTCCCTGATTTTTACAGAGGAGATTCAATCAATAAGAAAAAGAGCGGACAAGAGCACATACGAAGGTATTGAGCGCATTATTGCCGCTTTGGATACGGCGAAGGCAAGACTTACCGCCAACGTCAATTTTGAGCTTACGATGGAGCTTTTACTCCTTGCAATCAAGGAGAATTAATCATCGGTTTTACTTGTGGTTTATAGATTAAGGAAAAAGAGGTTTATATTTCTATGATAAAAGTTATTGGTGTCAGATTTCGTACCGCGGGCAAAATCTATTTCTTCAACCCGCTTGAATTCCCCGTTAAAAGAGGCGATAACGTAATAGTTGAGACTGCCAGAGGCATTGAATTCGGAACCGTTGTGGGCGATCCCAGAATGGTTGAAGATGACAAGGTCATTCAGCCTTTAAAGCCTGTAATCAGAATCGCCAACGAAAGAGACATAGAACAGGAAAAAAATAACAAGGTCAAAGAGAAAGAGGCATTTAAAATCTGCCTTGAGAAGATTAAAAAGCATGGCCTTGAGATGAAGCTTATAGATGCGGAATACACCTTTGATAACAACAAGGTATTATTCTACTTTACCGCTGACGGACGAATCGATTTCCGTGAACTTGTTAAGGATCTTGCAGCAGTATTCAAGACAAGAATCGAGCTTAGACAGATCGGTGTAAGAGATGAGACCAAGATTCTTGGCGGAATCGGCATTTGCGGAAGACCGCTTTGCTGCCACAGTCATCTTTCCGAATTTATACCTGTTTCAATCAAGATGGCAAAAGAGCAGAATCTTTCACTTAACCCTGCAAAGATTTCAGGCGTATGCGGAA
>JAGACI010000059.1 GCA_017614185.1 Lachnospiraceae bacterium
GAGCCTACGGAAACGCTTAATGACTGACCGTCTGATACATCACCGCTTACGTCAAAGACAAGGAGTTTGTTCTTGCCGGGATTTGCGGGATCGTTCTGGATAGCCTTTAATTCAACCGTAATGTCATTGTAGTACCATGCATTCTGAATCTCAGCAGGAGAGCCTATACTTACCTTCTTGGCCTGCTCCGCACTTACAGAAATCTTTAAAGTAAAGCCTTTGTCTTCAGGCTGGATGGTTGCAATTGTTGCATTTGCTTCTGCCTTACCGCCTGATACAACGCTGATATCAACAATCTTACCTGCTACAGGTGCCTTAACCGTTGCACCAACAGCATTATCAAGAAGCTTCTGAAGTTCTTCCTGCTTTTCCTTTAATGCTCTTGCAGTACTGTTAAGCTCAATCTCACCGGGGATGTCCTTTAAAAGCTGGTCAAGGTCATCCTGAGCTGCTGTCTTATCATTTTCAAGCTGAGCTATCTTATTCTTAAGTTCAGTTCCTGAAAGCGCTGCATTGGCCTTCATCTGAACGAGGTTATCATAGTTATTCTTAGCGTTATCATACTCAGACTTGGCTGAATTATATGCACCCTGAGATGAGCTTGCTGAGCCGAAGCTGTTATATGCTGCTGCAGCTTCTGAATAAGATTTATATGCTGCTTCATAAGCTGTCTGAGCAGAATTGTACGCTTCGGTCTTAGCGTAATAACCAGTTGCAGGCTGAGGGTTCGTAGGATCACTATTATCAGCCGGGCGACCATTATAATTGATTCCTTCAATTATGTTCTGAATATCATCGGCTGTAGAACTGGATGTTACTCCACCTGGTGTTGGATTAGTTGAAAGCCAAGTAGCAAAGTCAGCATTAGGATTTGCTGAGTTTAACTCAAGACTTGACCTCTCAGCAAATGCAGCCTGTAACTTAGCTACATCATCTTTGATAGATTCATAAAAAGTGTTCATTGCTGTCTGAGCTAAATCGCGATCAGTTCGAGCTGCAGCTAATGCAGTGGCAGCGTTATCCATCGCAGTCTTAGCTTCGGCCGCATTAGCATATGTTCCTGAAGGAGCAGTTACGTTTGTACCCTCCATCTTTGCCTGCGCATTGTTCATTGCGGTCTGCGCATTAGAAATCTTTAAATCAAGAGAAGCTGCATCGTACTCACCGGTAAGCTCCTGATTCTTAAGTGCGAGAATCTGTGCCTCTATATTTTCAACCTTTGTTCTTGCAGCTTTAATCTTCGCTCTGTAGTTATCAGTCGAATCCTCTCTTCCCGCTACAGCATCGTAGTAAACATAATCAGAGATGCCGCCGTCAAGGAGGGCTTTCTTATATGCGAGCTGAAGCTCCTCGAGTTCCTTCTTGGCAGTTTTTAATTCGTCACTGTCCTTATCCTTAAGGTGCATGATGACCTGGTCCTTCTCGACCGTGTCACCCTTCTTCACCTCGATACTCTGAATATCTCTTGTCTCGGGAAGCTGAACGTTATAAAGGTCTGCCGATTCAACATTTCCCGTTCCCCTGACCTTCGCTGAAATCTGTCCGTTGTTAACATACTGTGCTGTTACAACAGGCAGCGAATAGTTCATGATTGTCTGTGAGAAGAATGTGAGAACAAGCATTACAGATAAGAATATAATCGCTGCTGTCTTAATCCATTCTCTTTTGTTTTTTGCCTTTTCAGACATTTCAATATCTCCTTCTTTAACCCTTAATACCACTTTGGAAAGTAATTCCTTCTACCAGATAATCCTCTCCGTATAAGAAGATTAAGAGGCTTGGAATCATGTATATAGTTGCTACCGCAAATGCCAGTCCAATCTCCCCCGAATTGATTTTAGAAAGGAATACTGACAGCGGATGATATGCTTCGTCGCTGAGCAAAATGATTGGTTGCTCAACCATGTTCCAGTAATCTATAAAAATGAGAATCGCTACGGAGCAGACAGCGCCTTTGCAAAGCGGTGCGCAAATCTTAGAAAAGATCTGCCACTCTCCGGCTCCGTCAATCTTTGCCGCCTCGATAAAGGACGACGGGATTTTTCTCATGTTTTTCGTTATCAAATACACCGCAAAGGGTGAGAAAATACCGGGCAGCCATATTGCCCATCTGGTGTCTATTATTCCAAGCCACTCAGATACTAAGAAGTTCGGAACAAGAGTAACCTGATAAGGCATCAAAGTAAGGATTATGTATCCAAAGAATATCATCTCCCTAAGTCGCCCTCGGTACCTCGTAAATCCGTACGCTGCAAGGAGCGCTACAAACAGCTGAAATACCACTATGGGAACTACCAGTATTACTGAATTCCAAAACTTAAACAGGTAATCGGGGCTTTTAAAAAGCACCGTCACGTACTGACTCCCGCTAACCATATCCGGAATGAACTTAAGGTTGACTTTTTCCGAGATAAATACCCTGCCGCCCTTTTCGCTTCTGGCAAAAACAGAGCCGTAGTTGGAGGATATCTCACTCTTATTCATGAATGAATTGGTGATGGTTAAAACTATGGGTGTCAAAAACATTATTGCAAACATCGCTGCGATCAAAACACAGACAGTGATGTTGAATGTATGTATTATTCTTTTTCGCTTTTTTCTTGCTTTTAAAGGATCGTATTTAGAAGGGGTATTCATTCTTCCACGTCCTTTCCGAAGTGATTTTCAACAAGGAAAAGCACTCCAATAATAACTACCATAGCAAGAGACATAAGAATTGCTCCGGCGGAAAGCTTCTGATAATCAAGATTTCCGAACATGTTGTTCATAAAGTGCTGGAGCAGATATATGTTCTCGACGGGGTGGTCCTCCGTCAGAAGGTAAACCTCTCGGAATACCTTAAAACTGCTTATTAAGGACATGATTGTTACAAAAAGAATTGTAGATGACATGTACCTTAACTTAATATGTACAAAAATCTGCCATTTGTTGGCCGACTCAAGTTCGGCTACTTCTATCAAATCTGTAGGCAGGTTTCCAAGAGCCGCCATAAACATAATCATGTTGTATCCCAAGTTTTTCCAAAGGAAAAGGATAACGATAACTATGATTGCATACTTGGATTTGAGCCAGTCAATTTTGTCAGCACCAAACTTGGCAAGTAAATCGTTAACCGCACCGTTATAGTGGAAAAGCACCTGCCAGATGAGAACGATTGATGCAACCGGCACCATCATGGGGCTTAAGAAAGCTGTCCTGAACTGTGAGTGAAACGGAAGTCTCTGGTTTAATACGACTGCAAGAACAAGTGACAAAACTACAGCCAAAGGCACCGCTATCGCAGAAAACATCGCAGTGTTTCTAACGGCTCTTACGAAGGCTCCGTTCGTTGCAACCTTTGAAAAGTTATCAAGAAATACGAACTCATGCATAATCGGGTTATTAACCATTGAGTAATAGATAACCACGAAGAAAGGCAGGATAAAAAATGTAAAAACACCAAGGAAGCTCGGGGTGAGAAACCACCTCGAACTCCTCTTGGTTTTCTTTGTGAACTTTGTCGCTTTACCTGTATTTTTAACGGCTTTCGTCAACATAAGTCTGAATCCTGCTCTGAATAATGGCAGCTGCGTCCTCTGCAGTTTTGTTTCCTTCAAAGACCGCTCCGATTTCCTCCTCGATTATACCATAAACGAATGTATCGTAGCAGATTTCTCCTGAAGCATTTTCGATAAGTTCTGTCATTGCTTTTACATCATCCTCGGTAGGTGAACCAATCTCGTAAACCTGGTTACCAAAGCCGTAGGTCATTGTTCCGAGTGATTCCTCCTCACCGTCTTCATTGATGTATGTATCGGGATGAGAAGCCTTATCCATCATCTCGTTATAAGCTGACTTTAATGAAGGGAATGAATAGTAATTAGCTGAGTTATAGTAGTCTTTGGAAATGAAACTCTTAACAAACTCCCAAGCTGCTTCCTTCTTCTCTGAACCTGAGTAGATTGAGAAGCCATCGATAGGCATAATCTTGGTTCCGTTTCCTGCGCTTCCGGGATATCCCTTGTAAACAGCACCCTCGCCACCGTTAAATACCTGCTTGTAAAGAAGATAATCTGTGATAGATGAGAAATCAGCCTCACAAAGCAAATCTGAATGGTCACTTATGCCTGAGTAAGGGTCATATT
Source organism: Lachnospiraceae bacterium (assembly GCA_017614185.1). The sequence goes on from JAGACI010000059.1 coordinate 4,125, forward strand.
CTTCCCAGTCAATGTTGTCATCATCCTTGGGGAACATTGCTGTTATGTTAATTAAATCGATAAAGTCTTGTGAATTGAAGTTACATTTTCCTTCATTCCAGTCAATGAAATTGCTGTAGTTAGTGTAGAGGAACATTGCAAGTGCAGACTGTCTGCCTGTATATTTGCAGTACTCTCTTCCTTTATTCTTTTCAAAGATCTCTTTAGCTTCAGATACTGTCCAGCCTTCCTTGTCGCCAAGGTCTTCAGCCCAGCCCATAAGAGTTGATACCGCAAATGTGCTTGGAATCGAGTAAAGCACACCCTGTCTTGATGTTCTGGATTCAAGTACTGATTCAAAGTAATCGTCTCTGCTTATATCAGGATCTGATTCAAGATACTTGTTAAGGTCTTCAAGAAGTCCTTTGGATGTAAGTCTGTCTACGTTAAGGTTTAATGACTCAATAACATCAGGAGCCTTTCCGTTTAAAAGATCGTTGTTAAACGCTTCAATTGCCTTGTTCATAGCTTCGGAATATGCTTCTCCCGAGTCAAAGTCCTGAGTTGTATCAAAGTACTTTTTGGTCTCAACTCTGTACTTGTCAGAGTGACGGTTAAACTTAACGATTGCTGAATCCGATGATGCACCTGAATCAAGCATTCCAAGAGTAATAATTTCTTTCTTGGGAAGATCAGCTGTTGCAGTCTTACGAAGAACTGCGATTTCATATTCGGACTGATCTCCGTTAGGTCCGATGTATTCGCCGGTGATTGCGCCGAACTCGTCCTCTGCATCGCAGAAAACATTCCTTACTGTGTTTCCGATGATATCGGAATCAACCCAGTTAAATACCTCTGTGCATTCTCCTGTTTCGGTGTTAAGGCTATATACACCGTCATATGTGGAAAGATAAGTCTCTCCGTTCTTGCCTGAAAGAATGGAATTAATATTTAAGTAACCATAGCTGCCGGCCACCTTCAAATCAACCCAGTCTTCAAGTTTTCCGGAATCGAAATTGAGTTTCTTAAATACCTGTCCGTTATCACCCCAGACAGCTACTGCGATTGTTCCGTCGCCGGTAATTCCCATTCTGTCAATCCAACCAAGGTTATCAAATCTTACCTTTGTAACAAGATTTCCGTCCTTGTCAAACTTCCATGCACAGTTTTCATCATCACATGCAACTACTGTGTCATCGGGAAGTGCCAAAAGTTCGTATGGATAGCTGTAATCAACATCGTCAAGGGCAACATCCTCAGTTATTTCCTTGCTTGAAATCTCATCACCGTTCTCATCAAGGTGTGTGAGGAAAAACCTGCTTCCGTCTTCGCCATAGATGGTCTCGGTTATCATCATTGTCTTGTCGCTTAATACTGCAAGACCCATAAGGCTTCTTGATTCTGTATCATCAGGTCCTGAAACCATCAGGTAATTGGTAGGCTTTGCTTCAACCTTTCCCTCTGAAAGATCAGCTTTGTAAATTCCCTGAGTGTACTTCTTTGTGGCATTATCGTACTTGCCGCTTGCAAAGAACAATGTGTTGTAGACTATTACAGAACTGTCCATCCAGTCCGTAAAATCAAGCTTCATAAATGAGGCTGCATAAACATACTCTTTGCCGCCGTACTGCTCAGCCTCTACAGATGAACCGTTTCCTGAGCCTTGGCCGTCTGCTTCTTTGTCCTTACCGCAGGATGCCAATGAAA
>JAGACI010000007.1 GCA_017614185.1 Lachnospiraceae bacterium
CGGCTTTAGAGTATCTGAAGAAATGTGACATGAGTGTCAAACTGGCTGCAATGGCCATTTTAAGCGGCAAAGACGTTGAGACGTCAAAGAGACTTCTCGATGAGAATGACGGCTATTTGAAGAGGGCATTGAGGGCAGCAGGCATAAATTAAAGGTGCAAACAGGGGGTAAAAATGAGCAAGTATGTAATTGGTTTGGACGGCGGCGGTACAGGCTCGAAAGGAATCGTTGCAGATTTGTCGGGTCAGATTCTCGCAGAAATGAAGGGCGGTCCCATTAACTATGTCGGAGCCGACAAGAAGCTTATCGATGAAAACATCACAAGCCTTATAAAGAAAGGACTTGATGGCAGAAGCGTTAAGGACTGCGCCGCAATCTGTATCGGAACTGCGGGAATAAGCCGCGAGGATGTAAGAAGCAACCTTGAAGCTATAATTAAGAAGTTAGGGTTTACATGCCCTTACACCATAACAACGGATTCACATACGGCACATGCCGGAGCACTTTCCGGAAGAGACGGAATAGTGGTTATCGCAGGAACCGGTGCAATCTGCCTTGGAATCAAAGATAAAGAGAGCATCAGAGTCGGCGGTTACGGCCATATAGTTGATGATGAGGGAAGCGCATACTACATCGGACGTCTCATATTAAGAGCTGTTGTAAGAGCAGAGGACGGACGTGATCCCAAGACTCTTTTACGTGACCTTGTTTTTGAAAAACTTGGAATAAAACAGTTACCGGAATTAATCAGCTGGATATATTCGCCTGAGAGAATCAAGAAGGACATTGCTTCGCTGGCAACACTGGTTGAAGATGCAGCAATGAAAGGCGATAAGACTGCTTTTGAAATCGAGGAGAAAGCAGGAAAAGAGCTCGCAATCCTTTGCGAGCCCGCAATCAAGTTTATGGGTAATAACTGTACGATTGCGGTTTCGGGAAGTGTACTTCAAAGGAATGAACGCATTCGCGACTACTTCAAGGAAGAGGTGGAAGCAAGGCACCCTTGGGGATTTGGAACCGATGCCGGCATTTGCGTTATCGATGCGCAGTACGAGGCCGACTATGGTGCAATGCTTCTCGCACTCGATCTGGCAAGCCAAGCTTAAAACAATGATCGTCAGCAATGACTTATTAATAAGCAAAAAATAACCCGAGAAGTATATCTTCCCGGGTTTCTTATTGGTCAATCTATTTGGTCATTGAGTGATCGCCACGGCATGCGAGATATGTATTCTCGAGGTAGCACTCGGTTCTGTCGTAGTCCTGATTTACGATAGCCGTAAAGAGGATGTCCGCCATTACAAACTGTGCAAGACGGGAACTCATTGCGCCGCTTCTCTTGTCAGTCTGGGGAGAGTTGACAAAGAGGTTAACATCGGAATTGTTGGCTGCGATGTTTCCGCCGGGACGAGTGATTGCTATGATGTATGCGCCCTGCTTCTTTGCAAGATTAAGAATCTTTAAGGTGTCAGGGGTTTCACCTGAGTAGGAGATAAATATCGCTACATCATTGGGTGTAAGGTTGGCAGCGATTGTAAGGCTTACGTGGTAGTCTGCGTTATAGAGCGCAGGATATCTGATACGTAAGAACTTGGCGTACAGATCGCTTGCAACGATGCTCGATGCATTTATTCCAAAGATTGCGATTCTGCCTGCAACCTTTATCTTCTTAACTGCCTTCTCGAGAGCCTTCTCATCGAAAAGCTTTAATGTATCTTCGATAGCTCTTATTGAGCAGCCGCATACGTTGTTGGCAACACTTGTAAGGTTCTCGTGACTCTTGATATCGATAAACTGATATTCGGTAGCGGGAGAACTCTCAGTTGCAGAAGACTTAATCTCTTTGAAGAGAGTGGTCTTAAGGTCCTTAAGTCCTTCGAAACCGATGGCCTTACAAAGTCTGACCCAGGCACCCTGGCTGGTACCTGAACGCTCTGCCAAAACCGCCAAAGGGTATCTGAATACGTGATCAATGTTACGCATAAGGTAATCAGCTGCAAGCTTTTCGGTCTTGCTGAGCTGTGGATACATGTTCTGAATTAATATTTCAACAGTGGTCATATCGTTCCCCCTACAAGTTTCATTTCTAAAAAAAGTATAAAAAAAATGCACGTATAAATCAAGAATTTTATACTTTTTTAATTGACTTTCGACTTAAAAAAGAAAAGAATATACTAAGATGCTTTAATTGAATGGAGAATTATGTGAAAAAAATAATCGGAGCAGTTATCGTCATCGCTCTAATCGGTGGATACTTTGTGGGATGCGATTTAAACGATAGCGATGAGATAGTAGAAAACAGCAAGGATGTACTTGAGTCCGGGAAGGAATTCCTGGAGAATACGGTATATGACATCAGTGGCGAATCTGTTTTTGATGACAGATTTGAAATCCTTTCGGGAGACATTGAAAAGCGCCAAATCGCGGCAAATAATGTTAATGACATACGTGTCATAAGTGGCGGCTGTGCCTTTACAATAGCTACATCTGATGATGAGAATTATTATATAGAAGGCGAAAGTGTAGAGAAGCTTCAGGCTTATGAAGAATCAGGCAGGCTTATCGTGCATGCCATCAAGAACTCTAACCTTGCGTATAATATGAAGGTTACCCTGTATATCCCGGGCGGTAAGACATTTAATAAGGCAGAGATTGACCTTGGTGCCGGCTTTGTGGAGATTAACTCTCTTTTGGCCAATGATATATCTCTCTCTGCAGGAGCAGGCTCCATAGACGGAAGTGTTCTCCCGAATTCTTCCATGAGCCTTAACTGTGATATGGGCAATATATCTGTAACTTTGGGAACGAATAAAGAAGCATACGATTACCTTGTTTCGGTAACCGCTGGCATTGCTTCGATAGGTGATGAAGACTTTACGGGAGTAAGCCGTAAGCTTATTGATAACGGCGCAGGCCGACGCATTGAGGTCGATGTCGCCATGGGCAATATCACCTTAGATTTTACTGAGTAATCCGGCTTTCTTAGAACAGGTTATTTATTTGGAGAGACAATGATTAAAGACTATTTTGGCAAAAATGCAGATGAACTGTTAAAAAAGAAGCTTTTCCTTTTCGACATGGATGGCACGATTTACGAGGAAGACCGCATATTTGATGGCACAATCGATTTGCTTAACCTCATAAAAGACAGGGGAGGCAAATCCATTTTTATTACCAATAATTCCTCTAAATCAGTTGTCGACTATATCAAAAAAGTAAGACGCATGGGCATCGATGCCTCTGAGGAAGATTTCTTTACTTCGGCGCAGGCAACAGCGCTCTTTTTCCAGAAGAAATACAAAAAAGATCTGATATACTGCCAGGGAACAAGGTCTCTTATCACCGAGCTTAAGAGCAAGGGATTAAATGTAACGGAAGACATTGAGCCTGACATAAAGGTGGTTCTTACAGGGTTTGATACCGAGCTTAACTTTGATAAGCTTCGCAAAACCTGTGAGATTTTAACTAAGATGGATGTTGATTATTATGCCACAAACCCCGATCTGGTGTGCCCCGTAAGCTTCGGCTTCGTTCCGGATAATGGTTCTGTGGCTGTAATGATAAGAAATGCCACGGGCAAATATCCTGTATTTATAGGTAAGCCCGAGACCATGATGGTCGATATCGTCTGCGAGAAGGAAGGAGTTTCCAAGGACGAGGCCGTCATTATAGGTGACAGACTGTACACTGACATTCAAACCGGAATCAACGCGGGAATGAGTAATATCTGCGTTCTTACCGGCGAAGCGACTCTTAAGGATATTGAGGAGGGCGACATCAAGCCCATGTACGTCTTTGAGAGTGTCAGGGTAATACACGATCTGATTGCCGGAGAGGCCGGCAACTAGTTTTCAGGAGTCAGTAAAATGGAGAAAAAACAAAGGATAAGTTATTGGAAGTACATAAAACCCCATTTGATTTACTTCATTCTCGGTCCCATCTTTATGATAATGGAGATTCTCGGTGAGGTAGTGCTTCCTGCATGGATGGCGAACATCATTAACATCGGCGCAGCGAATCACGATATTCCTTATATCTGGCACACCGGCGTAAACATGGTGATATTCGCTTTCATTATGATGTTTGGCGGAATCGGCGGAGCCTGGTTTGCGGTTAACGCATCGTTACACTTTGGCGAAGACTTGAGGAAGGATATTTTTGGCAAAATCCAGACCTTCTCTTTTGCAAACCTGGATAAATATTCCACAGGTTCCCTGGTTACAAGGCTTACCAACGACATTACCCAGATCCAGAACATGATTACCATGCTTCTTAGGATGATGCTTAGAGCTCCGGGTATGATGATTGGTGCCATCATTATGTCATTTACCATAAACAGAAGGCTTGCCATGATTCTTCTTGTGGTAATGCCCGTGCTTATGATGGGAATTCTTATTCTTATCAAAGTGGGATTTCCCAGATTCATGAAGCTTCAGGAGAAAGTGGATGCTCTTAACAATAACGTAAGAGAGAATCTTACAAACGTAAGGGTTATCAAGTCATTTGTCCGTGAAAAAGATGAGAATAAGAAGTTTGCGGCAGCCAATGAGGATCTGGCCAACACCGGAATAAGCGCACTTAGAATCCTTGTTATCACATGGCCTTTCTTCTCGCTCGTTATGGATGCAACCGTGCTTTTGGTTGTATGGCTTGGCGGACAGCAGATTATCGCAGGAGAGATGGAAGTGGGAAGCCTTACAGCGTTTATTTCCTACATTTTCCAGGTGCTCTTCTCCCTTATGATGCTTGCTATGATTCTTCTTCAGGTTCCGAGAGCATCAGCTTCATCAAAGCGTATTAAGGAAGTCCTCGGTACAGACGTTGACCTTAACGATATTTACGCAGAGCATAAGGATGCTATCGTTGAAAAGGGCGGCATCACCTTTAAGGATGTAAGCTTCAGATATTATAAGGACAGCCCGGAGTCGGTTCTTGCACATATTGATTTGGATATTAAACCCGGCGAGACGCTTGGAATAATCGGCCCCACAGGCTGTGGTAAAACCACTCTTGTCTCTCTGATTCCAAGACTTTATGACGTGGATGAGGGTCAGGTTCTTGTAGACGGAATAGACGTAAGAGATTACAGCTTAAAGAATCTTCGTGAAGGTGTTGGCATGGTTCTTCAAAAGAATGTCCTCTTCTCAGGAACCATCGCGGAGAACCTGAAATGGGGCGATCCCGAAGCTGACATGAGTGTCATTGAGGAGTTTGCAGACAAGGCTCAGGCAGATGCCTTTGTAAAAGAGTTTACCGACGGATACGAAACCATCTTAGGACAGGGCGGTGTAAACGTGTCCGGTGGACAGAAGCAGCGACTTTGTATTGCAAGAGCACTTCTCAAAAAACCCAAGATTTTAATCCTTGATGACTCTACAAGTGCGGTTGATACAGCAACTGAGAGAAAGATAAGAGAGGCTTTCAACACAACGCTTCAGGATACAACGACAATAATAATAGCTCAAAGAATAACATCTGTTATGGATGCCGATAAGATAGTGGTTATGGAAGACGGTGTTATTACCGGTGTCGGAACACACGCCGAACTCCTTAAGAGCAATGTTCTCTATCAGGAAATCTATGATTCCCAGATGGAAAATGCAAAGGAGGTGGGCTAAATGGCAGGACCGAGAGGCGGCGGACCGGGAAGAGCCGGCATGCCCATCCAAAAGCCCAAGAACATGAAGGGCACCATTCTTCGTATCTGGTCATATATCAGTGCGGATAAACCAAAGCTTGCCATCGCTATGGCCTGTGTGGTTATCAATTCAATAGTAAACCTGGCATGTTCCTACATGCTTCGTCCCATCGTCAATACCATTGCCGATTTTGACGGAGACTGGAAACACCTTATAACTCTTATGGCGGAACTTGCCGTTTTGTATGTGGTTGCAATTACTCTTCCTTATCTTCAGATGAGAATTATGCTTAATATTTCTCAGAGAGCCCTGCAGCACATAAGACAGGACCTTTTTGACAAGGTTCAGAAACTTCCATTAAGGTTTTACGATACCAACAATCACGGCGATGTAATGAGCCGTTTCACCAACGATATCGATAACATCGGTGAGATGTTAAACAGCACCTTAAGTAACCTTATAAGCGGATTCTTTACAATCGTCGGAACAATCTTTTTGATGTTTTACACCAACTGGATTCTTGCCCTTGTAACCCTTCTTCTGACTCCCCTTCTTACGTGGGCGGGCCTTACGGTTGCAAAGCTTTCAAGAAAGCATTACAAGGCGCAGCAGGAGTCCCTTGGCGCATTAAACGGTTACATCGAGGAGATTATTACAGGTCAGAAGGTTGTTAAGGTTTTCTGTCACGAAGAAAAGGCTATGGAAGATTTCGTGGTTAAGAACCGTGACCTTAGGAAAAAACAGATCAAAGCCCAGTTCTTTGGCGGAATCATGGGACCTGTTATGGGTAACTTAAGCCAGGTGAACTATTCCCTGACAGCCATGATCGGTGGAATTTTATGTGTGTTAAAGGGCTTTGACGTAGGTGGTCTTACAGTTTTCGTTTCGTATTCAAGAAACTTCTCAAGACCTATCAACGAGCTTTCGATGCAGATGACCACCGTGTTCTCGGCTTTGGCCGGCGCGGAGCGTGCTTTTGCGGTAATGGATACGGAGCCTGAACCCGAGGATAAAGAGGGTGCACTCGATCCCGTAATCGACGGTTCAATCACTCTTGAAAACGTAACATTCGGCTATGAGCCCGATAAGACAATCCTTAAGGATGTTTCCTTCTATGCAAAGAAGGGACAGAAGATTGCCCTGGTTGGCTCTACCGGTGCAGGTAAAACTACGGTTACAAACCTTGTAAACAGGTTTTACGACATTGATAAGGGAAGAATCTTAATAGACGGAATCGATATCAAAGATATTAAGATGGAGACTCTCCGTAAGAATATTGCGTTTGTTCTTCAGGATACGCATCTTTTCACAGGTACCGTAAGAGAGAACATAAGATACGGACGTCCCGATGCTACGGATGCTGAGGTTGAACAGGCTGCAAAGATGGCTTCCGCTCATTCATTTATCGTACGACTTGAGAACGGTTACGACACAATGATTGAGGGCGACGGAGCAAACCTTTCACAGGGTCAAAGACAGCTTCTTAATATTGCCCGTGCAGCTATTTCAAAGGCACCTATTCTTGTCCTTGACGAGGCTACAAGCTCAGTCGATACAAGAACCGAGAAGCAGATTGAAAAGGGTATGGACAGACTTATGGCAGAGAGAACCACCATCGTTATTGCACACAGGCTTTCGACAGTCAGAAATGCCAACGCAATCATGGTTCTTGAACACGGCGAGATTATAGAGCGTGGTGATCACGACGATCTTTTGGCACAAAAGGGTCGTTACTATAACCTCTACACCGGACTTAGCCAGTTAGACTAATCAATAAAGGCAAATTTAAAGGGCGATTCAGTATGAAACTGAACCGCCCTTTTGTGATGGGAAAAGGCTTATTCGTATTTAAATTCTTTATCTACGTCCTCAAAGTAGTCATGGTAGATTACTACATTGCGGTCTGTATCCATGTCAACGAAGTATCCGTTATGAAGCTCGGAATAGTCGTTATTTGTGGCATAAAAGCTTGTCTTGGCACGGCTTTCATCTCCCAGTCCGTTAATATAGAAATACTCGGAATTAAAGCCGGCATTGTCTCTGTCCTGATCGGACATGAGGAAGTATTCAAGAGGAATGTTTCCGTCATAAAAATCAGCTGTGCTAAGACCGTATGTGGGATCAACGTGGTAGTCCTTGCCGTCTATGTTTACAAATGTCCACTGATGGTTGGGATTTCCGCCTTCCAGTGCAGAGATTACATCAGCCTCAACGCCGCACTGCAGCAAAAGATAGCTGTATACTCCGCCAAACTCCATACAGATTCCTTTTTTGGTGGTAAAGCACTTATAGGTACCTGCTTCATAGTCAAGCCTTGCGTTGCCGCTTTCATCAAGCGCATCGTAGTCGTAGATATAGTTTCTTGTCATATAAATGTAAAGAGCAAGGGCCTTCTCAAAATCGCTGTATTCAGGCTTAACATACTCGTTAAGAACGTCTTCGATATCTTTTGCGAACTGTTTTTCCATCGACTGAAGCTCTTCTTTTGATGTGTTATAGTAAATCTTGCCGACACCGTTTTCGAAACATTCCTCGGGGCCGTTAGTTTCATATTCATCGCGTCCGTCAGAAACCAGATTGCTTGCAAAAGGGAAATAGTAGTTTATAAATCTTCCGCCGATTGCCCAGCCGTAAGCATCTTCGTTATCGGCTTCAAAAGTATCCTCGCCTTTAATCAAAGCATCGCATAAGTTAAACATTGCTTCTTTTTTATCGACGCCGTGAACCTCAGTATCTATTTTTGAAAAAACATGTGGATTAAAAACGTAGCGACCGTCTACAACGTTTAAGCCGGGTTCATAGCCAATCACTTCTTCCTTCTCGTCTTCTTCGGAAGGGGTTTCGGGTGATGCGGGAACTGCCTCGCTATCTTCATTAGAAATGGAATCATCTACTGTGACTTCCATGGCAGGCTCTGTTTTTGCTTCATTGCTTTCTGCGCCCTTCCCGCATGCAGCAAGTGTAAGTGCCGCTATGAGCACCAGGGGTAAATATCTTTTTTTCATTTAACTCTCCTTTGTAACAAGTATTACAGTGGACATCTTAGCAAGTAATATGAAAGAAAAAAGA
>JAGACI010000060.1 GCA_017614185.1 Lachnospiraceae bacterium
CGGAAGGAAAATGCATATGAAAGTTAAGGAACTTATCGAAGAGATAATTGTAAAAAGCGGAAGCCCGAGATTTGAATATGATAAAACCTGTGATCACCTTATGATTGGCGATCCGGAGATGGAAGTTAACGGAATCGTTACGACATTTATGGCCACGGTTGATGTCATAAGGAAGGCCAAAGAACTTGGTGCCAACATGATTATCACTCATGAGCCGACATGGTTTACAGGTCCTGACAAGGAAGACTGGCTTACAGATGATCCCGTGTATCTTGCCAAGAAGAAAATGATTGAAGATATGGGTATCGCCATCTGGAGATTCCACGATCATATGCATGCAGGTACTGAAGACGGAATTTATCGCGGCTTTGACGAGGAGTTTGGCTGGGAGAAGTACAGAGAAAAAGAGGGACGCGGTTTTGGCGCTTCCTATGAGATTCCTGAGACTACACTTGAAGGTCTGGCACAGTTTTTCAAGGATAAGCTTCAGATGGATGTCATCCAGCTTGTCGGGAATCCTGAGATGAAAGTTAAAAGAGTGGGCGTTTTGGTAGGCGGCGGAAGCCTTGGACTTGGCGTTGAAAACATGCCCATGATTTATATGAAAGAGAAAAACATAGATGTCTGTGTCTGCGGAGATATCACAGAGTGGACACTTTCGGCATATGTAAGAGATGCCGCCCAACTTGGACTTGACAAAGGCATGATCGTCCTTGGTCATGAGAGAAGTGAAGAGTGCGGAATGAAGCATCTTCCCAAGTGGCTTAAGAGCATTACAAAGGATATTCCCGTAACCTTTGTCGATGCCGGCGAACCATTCACTTATCTTTCATAGGAGGATGGCCATGAAAGAGATTCTTACTATAAACGTAAATTTAACGGATATTTTTGAAGTAAAAGGGGCAGGCGCCGAGGCAGTAATGATTAACTTTGGCGGTGATGCGAAATCTGAGTATTTCGAGGGAGTTATTCTTCCCGGAGGGGTTGACACACAAAAGGAGTTTTATCCCGAAAGAAGAACATTGTCAGCAAGATACATTCTTGAGGGCAGGGATTTTAAGGGAGAGAAATGCCGGATCTTTATCGAGAATAACGGAACGGCAGATGAGAACAGACTTGTTCATGAGACAACCCCGAGAATCATTACTGATTCCAAAGCACTTTCGTTTATGGAGAGTGCCGAATTAAAAGGAACGCTTGAACCTAAAGAGGGTGGCGTTATCATACATATCTTTAATGTAGAGTGAGAGGAGATTTATTAATATGTCATATTTACAGGTAAGTTATTTTTCACCTTCTATATGGAGACAGACCACATTTCACATGTGCCTTCCAAACGACGTACCCCCTGAAATGAGAGAGGGCAACAAATGCTATGACAGGCCGATGAAGACACTCATGCTTCTTCACGGTTACTCGGGAAATACAAGAGACTGGACTTTGGGAAGCCTTATCAGTGATATTTCACTTAAGTATAATCTTGCAGTTATTATGCCTTCTGGCGATAACAGCTTTTATTTAAACGCTAAGGGATGCTGCTTTAAATATGCGGATTTCGTAGGCTTTGAGCTTATGGATTATGCAAGAAAGACCTTTGGCCTTTCAAAAGATGCCAGGGATACATTCATCGGCGGCCTTTCAATGGGCGGATTCGGAGCAATCCATGCAGGCCTTGAACATCCTGAAGTATATGGTAAGATTTTCGGACTTTCATCCGCTCTTATTGTAAACGGACTTAAGGATATCAAGCCCGGGGTAAATGACGGAATTGCAGATTATGATTACTATTGCCATGTATTCGGCGACCTTGACAAGGTTAAAGAGACCGACAAAGATCCCGAGTTTATTGTTAAAGAGCGCCTTAAAAAGGGTGACAAGATTCAGCCTATCTATATGGCGTGCGGAAGCGAAGACTTCCTTATTGAGAATAACAGAGAGTTTAAGAAATTCCTTGAAAGCGAAGGTGTAAAGGTAGACTATCACGAAAGTGAAGGAATCCATGACTGGATATTCTGGAACAAATATCTTGAGCCTGCCATCGAATGGGCATTAGAGGAGTAAACCTATGTTACTTGAAAAACTTGAAAAAATTAAAAACTGGGAGCCGCCTATTATTGCAGGAGCAATTCCTCATGGCGATATGCCCGGCGACAAGGTGGAAATCAATGATGGTCATATCATGAAGGCCAACGTTATTTTCCCTGCGTTACTTGAGGAGATAAAAAAGACAGCCAAAGAAAACAAGACAGACAAGGTAGTTGTAACAGTCTGCGGAGGCTCAGGCGTAGGAAAGTCTGAGACAGCTTCCCTTCTTGCCTTCTATTTAAGCGCTGCAGGTATAGGCTGCTATACGCTTTCGGGAGACAACTATCCTCACAGAATCCCCATGTATAACGATGCCGAGAGATTCAGAATTTTCAGAGAGTCCGGCATAAAGGGAATGCTTAAGGATGATACTTACACCAAGGAAAGAGGCAATCTTATAAGAGATTTTGCCTCAAAGGGTGAGGATGCTGATCCAAAGCTTTCAAAGAAATACACCTGGTATGAGTCATATCTTAAAGGCGGAAGAGAGGGTCTTAAGGGCTATCTTGGAACACCGAATGAGATCGGATTTGAAGAAATAGAAGAAATCGTATCAAAGTTTAAATCGGGAGCGAACAAAATCTTCCTTAGAAGAATGGGAAGAACCGATACCGAGCTTTGGTATGACGAAGTTAACATGAAGGACGTGAACGTACTCATCATTGAGTGGACTCACGGTAACAGCGATTATTACGAGGGAGTGGACATACCTGTTTTCCTTTATTCCACACCCGAAGAAACTTTGGAACACAGACGGTTAAGAGCCAGAGACAAGGGAACGGATTCACCCTTTACCACAATGGTTCTTGAGATTGAGCAGGACTTGCTTATGGCTCAGTCTAAGAAAGCCAAAATAATAGTTTCCAAAAGCGGAGAAATAATAGATGAGTGTTAAGAACACCAAAACTGACAACGGACCTATGCTAAACTCTTACCCTGATAGCTTAGGCGGTACACTGGGAGATGTCGTTTCCTTTCTGCGAAAGCCCGAATTAGTCCGGGTCTTCTCTTCCTACTACATTCTTCCCAGCCTGTACCATACGGATTTGGACAGAGGGTTTTCGGTTATCGATTACTCTCTGGAACAAACCCTGGCTACAGAGGAAGATTTAGAGAATTTAAAGAAACTTGGAATCAGTTTAAAACTTGATTTCATCTTAAACCATGCTTCGGTACAGTCGCCACAGTTTAAAGACCTCCTTGCCAAAGGTGAGAAGTCCGAATACAAGGACTTTTTCATCAACTGGAACAAGTTCTGGGACGGATGCGGCGACATGTGCGAGGAAGGTTACATCATACCTGAAGATAAGTACATAAAGGATATGTTCTTCAGAAAGCCGGGCCTTCCGATTCTCATGGTCGATATGCCTGACGGTAAGAAGGTTCCTTACTGGAACACCTTCTACCAGGAGGTCAAGGAAACACCCGAGGGCCGCAAGTATCTGGGACAGATGGATCTAAACATCAAGTCGCCCCTTGTATGGGATTTTTACGATGATACTCTTAAAAAGATTGCATCCTACGGCGCAAGCATCGTAAGACTTGACGCTTTTGCATATGCACCAAAGGAACCCGGACTTAAGAACTTCTTAAATGAGCCCGGAACCTGGGAGCTCTTATCAAAGGTAAGAGAACTTGCGGATAAATATAACCTTGAGCTTCTGCCGGAAATTCACGCAAGTTATAACGAGAAAATTTACGAAGTTATTGCCGATAAGGGATACATGACTTATGACTTCTTCCTTCCCGGCCTTATCATCGATGCTTTTGAAAGCGGAGATGGAACTACAATTATCGGATGGGCCAATGAGCTTATCGATAAAAAGATAAGAACCGTCAACATGCTTGGATGTCACGACGGCATACCTCTTCTTGATCTTAAGGGTCTTATCCCCGAAGAGAGAATAGAGAAACTTATAAAGACTGTTGTCGACCGAGGAGGCTATGTAAAAGATTTACATGGCGCCAAGAACATGTACTATCAGGTTAATGCTACATATTACAGCGCTCTCGGTGAAGACGATAAGAGAATGCTTGCCGCTAGAGCACTCCAGCTGTTTATGCCCGGCAAACCTCAGATCTGGTATCTTGACCTTCTTGCAGGAAAGAATGATTATGAGGCAGTAAAGAGAGCCGGAGCCGGCGGACATAAAGAGATAAACAGAACAAACTACACACTTGATAAAGCCATCGATGCTCTTTCAAAGAATGTCGTATCAAGACAGCTTGAACTTTTGAAATTCAGAAACACATGCAGGGCATTTTCTTTTGACAGTAAGATTAATGCAAAGTGTGACGGAAAAGATATCTTTATTGAATGGAGTAATGAGGGCTCAGTCGCTACCCTTAAACTTGACCTTTCAAACTTTGAATTCCTTATTACAAGCAAGGATGAAATGGGAGAAGAGATAATATGAAGTACAACATAAACTTCCAGTCTCTGGCATTTGACAAAGTTCTGCCATATGATGGCGCAGTCGAATGCCTTGTCAAAAAAGATGATAAATACTTTTTGAGACTTAAGGCTCCGAATGCTGGGGAAGTAGTATTCCGGTATGAGGAGATTGACCATCCTTGTGTTAAGGATTCGGATGGAATCTGGAGCTGTGAGTACACACCAGGGACTGCCATGAACTATGTTCAGCTTAAGGTTGACGGTGTGGAAGTAATAACTCCGATGCTTCCTGTATCATACGGTTACAGCAGACCCTATAACTATGTGGAACTTGAAACGGGTGATGATTTCTATGCTGTTAAGGATGTTCCTCACGGAAGCTTAAGAAGAGAGTATTATCCCTCAAGCGTTACAGGCGAGTGGGAGAGCATAATGGTTTATACTCCCTTTGGCTATGACGATTCGAAGGAAGACTACCCCGTTCTTTATTTGCAGCACGGTCATGGTGAGAACGAGGTTGGATGGAGCGCAGCCGGTAAGGTTAACTTTATTATGGATAACCTTATTGCATCAGGAGAGGCGGTTCCCTTTGTAATCGTTATGAGTAACGGCATGGTTCAGACTCATAATGATTTGGGTGATAGAATAGTCGACTTCAGGCTCTTTGAAAAAGAGCTGGTTAAGGATATTATCCCCTTTGTGGAAGGTAAGTTCAGAGTATCGAGAGAAAAGAGTAAAAGAGGAATGGCGGGACTTTCGATGGGTTCCCTTCAGACCTGTCTTACCGCATTTACCAATCCCGAGCTTTTTGATTACCTTGGCGTATTCAGCGGATTTGTCACTGATATAATTCAGGGAAGCGAGCTTGACAGACCTGACAGAGAAAAGAGTGACAATGCTCATCTTAAGATTCTTGATGACGCAGATAAGTTTAACACTACATTTAAACTTTTCTTCAGATCCATGGCAACAGACGATCCTTTCTGGGAAAACTTTGTCCATGACGATAAGATGCTTGAAGAAAAGGGTATCGTTCAGGTTCGTAAAACCTACGAAGGAACTCACGATTGGAACACCTGGAGGCAGAGTTTTAGGGACTTTGCAAAACTTGTTTTTAAATAATTAAAATATTTTCAAAAAAACTATTGACCTTCCACATTGTGGAAGGTTTAATTTTATTGTATCGAAAGGCCAATCGAGGAGATGTACACAGTAACATGAAGATTAATCAGGTCGAAGAACTGGTTGACATTACCAAGAAAAACATAAGGTTTTATGAAGACCAGGGATTACTTAATCCAAAGCGTAATCCGGAGAACGGATACAGGGAATACTCACTTGAAGATACCGAAGAACTTTTCAAAATCAAACTTCTTAGAAAACTCTCAATCCCGATAGAAGATATTAAGAAAGTTCAGAGGAAGGAGCTAACCTTATCGGATTGCTTTTCAAAACAGGTAACCAGGATGGAAAGTGAGATTAAATCCATGGAAACTGCCCTGGAGTTTTGTAAGAGCATGTCGGATCAGACTGAAGATTATGAGAATCTGAATGCTTCCAAGTATTTGGATGAAATCCGAAAACTTGAAGAAGGAGGCGAAAGATTTATGGATATCAGAAATAATGATGTCAAGAAGAAAAAGAACGGAGCTTTAATCGCGGCTATAGTTTTTTGCGCGATTGTATTGTTTTTTGTCGGTATGGTAGTGATAGCCGGAGGTAATGAAGGAGATACAGAAGCAATACCTGCAATTATTATTATGGGTACAGTCGGCATTGCATTTATAGTCGGTTGTATAATAGCTTTGATTCAAAGATTTAAGGAACTTGAAGGAGGAGAAGAAGATGAAGCTAGTAAGTATTGAGCACATTCCCGGACAGGATTATGAGGCACTTGGCCTTGTAAAAGGTACAGTTGTTCAGTCCAAGAACTTTGGACGCGATTTCATGGCAGGCATGAAGACCCTTGTCGGCGGCGAAATCAAAGGTTACACAGAGATGCTAAATGAGGCTCGTCAGATTGCTACAAAGCGTATGGTTGACGAAGCTGAAGCAATGGGCGCTGATGCAGTTGTAGGTGTAAGATATGGCTCATCTGCAGTTATGCAGGGTGCAGCTGAGGTTGTTGCTTTCGGAACAGCTGTTAAATTCAAATAAGAAAGTATTTAAAAAATCCCGAGAGTTTTGACTCTCGGGATTTTGTGTTTTAATTACAGTTTTTTGTATTCGGGGATGCGGTTTTCGAAGATGGTGTAATATTTGAATCCGCACTCTTTTAACATGTCTTCTGCGACATTAAAGTCAGCAGCAACGTCCTCAGGCTTATGTGCATCGGAACCGATTGTGACAATCTCACCGCCTAAAGATTTATATTTCTTCAGGATATCGATGTGTGGATGTGCAAACCCTAATCCCTTTCTTAAACCTGCCGTATTAATCTCGATACCTTTCTCGTTATCCAGAAGTTCTTCAAGCATCTTATCGAAGAGATCTCTGTATTTCTCATAAGAGTAATTCTTATCCTTGCTTGCCCCATATCTTACAACGTAATCAAGATGTCCGTAGACATCAAAGTTTTTAAACTTTTTAATGTTTTCAAGCTCAGTTTCAAAATACTCTCTGTAGGCTTCCTCGTCGGTGCGGTCAGCATAGAACTCCGGCACAACTATATCCATTCCTCTTACAACGTGAGAAGAAGCGATTATGAAATCAAAATCGAAGGCTTTTGCATATGCTGCAATCTCTTTTAGACAAGAAGTCTGAATTCCAAGCTCTATACCGAATAAAAGTTTAATTTTACCTTCGTATTCATCCCTCATCTTAAGAAGTTCATAAAGGTATGAATCAGTGTTTACTTCGAATCCATCTTTAGGAATATCGTCTACTCCGGGGTACCCTAAATCCATATGCTCGGTAAAGCACATATGGGTAAGTCCCTTTGAAAGACCTGCCTCAATCATGTCCTTCATGGGAGCCTTGGAATCTCCGGAAAAATATGAATGCATATGATAATCTGCTGTGATAGCCATAAGTACCTCCTTTATTTCTGCGATACCTACTAATCATAAATGAAATGCCTATAAAACGCAATAAGTCACACAATTTCATTAATTGTGGAGATTATTGAAATAATGTGCTAAAATCGGGGTATGAAGCGCTTGGATTCAGTATTAAAACTTGAATTTATATACGTACTTCTCATGGCAATTGCTCTTTTTGTCTATGCCTTTTTTTCAAAGGGCGTCCTCGGAGAAGCATACATTGGCTCATTTGAGGTAAATGAGCTTAACGAAGGGTGGACATTGGCCAATCCTGACGGTGAGATCAAAAGAGATGTCAAGCTTCCGATAACGGTAGACGGAGAGGCGGGCAAATCTTACACCCTTACAAACACACTTCCCGATGATGTGTGTGACGGCGCGAGAGTATGTATAAGAGCCACAAGACAGAATATCCGTATCCTTGTTAATGACCAGGATAGGGGTTTATATCGTTCGGTCAATTTTAACGGCACGAGAGAAGCTGCTGTGAGCGGAAACGCCATAGCGGATTTAAGAGACGGGGATGCCGGCAAATCAATAAAGATTGTAGTTACGGCCATAAGAAGCGAATCACAGCGAATAAGTGAAGTTACATACGGATATGGAAACAATGTATGGTTTCCTTATATAAAGAGCAATATGGTAACGATAATTGTGGCATGCTTTCTTGTCGTTGGCGGTCTTATTACAATTATTGCCTACTTTATTATAAGGAAGAAGATTGAAACTGCCGATGCGATTGCTTATCTAGCGCTTGTAATGTTTGTAGACGGTCTTTGGATTATAAGCGAATCCCCCATAAGACAGATTATCTTCAATGCACCCTCATACACGAGTATTTTTGCATTCCTGCTCGTTGAAAGTATGGCTGCCTTTGGCGCAATGTATTTTAATGCAGTCCAGGAACATCGTTACGAAAAGATTTATGTAACGTTAGAGACGATTCTTCTTGTGCAGCTTTTTATCAATACAATTCTTCACTTTACGGGTGTTGTAGATTATTTTGACACTTTGATTTTCTCCCACATCTGGAGCGGAATCACAATCCTTGCGGGTATTGTATGCCTGGCTATTGATATTAAGAACGGATATGTCAGAAGATATGCCGTGATTTCATTTGGAATGCTTGTGCTTTTAGTATCGGGAGCATTCGAACTTGTTGTTTTCTATGCGGGCACGATGAAGCTTGGAGCTTTTCTTGGTCTCGGACTTATGACCCTTCTTGGAACAACCGCTATTCAGACTATCAAAAATGCGATAGCACGGGTCGAAGAGCGAAGAATCGTTTCCGAAAAGATGAATGAGGCTACATTCAAGACTATCGCAAGCACCATCGATGCCAAGGACGAGTATACGGGCGGTCACTCGGAAAGAGTCGGAGAGTACGCAAGAAAAATAGCCATACGGATGGCAGATGAGTATAATTTTACGGAAGAAGACTTTAGCAGAATTCACTACATCGGTCTTATGCATGATATCGGAAAGATCGGAGTTCCTGATGGTGTGCTTAACAAGAACGGACGCCTTGACGATGAAGAGTTCGCACTTATGAAGCAGCACACCGTAATAGGAGACGATATTTTAAAGAACCTTGGAAGTGTTCCGGGACTTAAAGACGGTGTAAGACATCACCATGAAAGATATGACGGAAAAGGTTATCCGGACGGACTTAAGGAAAAAGAGATTTCTCCTTATGCAAGAATTCTTTGCATAGCCGACAGTTTTGATGCCATGACCAGTGACCGTATATACAGAAAGAAGCTTACGAGAGAGCAGGTTATAAACGAAATTGAGAAGAACAGAGGCGCACAATTTGCTCCGGAGGTGGCTGACGCGGTACTTGAAATGATAAAAGAAGGCATTATTTGATGTTTTTTTATTTATTTGGGCTTGATTTTACATATGAAATTATGTAGAATATTGGTGCTGACAAAATTTTATCAATCCGTGTAACTGGTTGGTAGAAAAAATAAATACTTAATTTATTTTAGGAGGAAACTAAAATGGCAGTTAAAGTAGCAATTAATGGTTTCGGCCGTATCGGTCGTCTTGCATTCAGACAGATGTTTGGTGCAGAAGGATATGAGGTTGTAGCAATCAACGATTTAACATCTCCCAAGATGTTAGCTCACCTTCTTAAGTATGATTCTTCACAGGGTAAGTACGCACTTGCAGATCAGGTAACAGCAGGTGAGGATTCTATCACTGTTGCAGGCAAGACTCTTAAGATCTACAAAGAGCCCGATGCTAATAACTGTCCTTGGAAGGAGCTTGACGTAGACGTTGTTCTTGAGTGCTCAGGCTTCTATACATCTAAG
>JAGACI010000061.1 GCA_017614185.1 Lachnospiraceae bacterium
CTTTGAAAAAGTAGTTTTGCTAATACACCTACATAATACCAAAAGTTGGCAGATTTGTCATTTTATCTATTTATTTCTGATAATCTTTGCAGCTTCGACAAGATTGATAAGGCTTTCCTTTGTCTCTTTATCTCCTCTTGTCTTTAATCCACAGTCGGGATTGACCCAAAGTTTCTTATCCTCAATCTTTTCTCTCATCTTTGTAAGAGCAGTCACAATCTCATCAACCGAGGGCACTCTGGGGCTGTGAATATCGTAGACTCCGGGGCCGACCTCAGTCTTAAAGTTGTTTTCCTTTAATGAATCAAGAATCAAAAGGTCTGAACGTGAAGCCTCGAAAGTGATTACGTCGGCATCCATCGCATCGATTGCGGGGATGATGTCGGTAAACTCGCTGTAGCACATGTGAGTATGAATCTGGGTGTCGGCCTTCACGCCGCTGTGAACGAGCCTGAATGCGGGAATCGCCCAGTCAAGGTACTCTTTGTACCAGTCGCTCTTTCTTATGGGAAGTTTCTCACGAAGCGCAGCCTCATCAATCTGAATGATTGTGATTCCGTTGGCTTCAAGATCGAGCACCTCATCTCTTATGGCAAGTGCAATCTGCAGGGTGCTCTCCTCTAAGGAAATGTCTTCTCTCGGGAATGACCAGTTAAGGATTGTTACAGGGCCTGTGAGCATGCCTTTTACAGGCTTATCGGTACAGGACTTCGCATATTTTGACCACTCAACAGTGATTGCCTCTCTTCTTGAGACATCGCCCCAGATAATCGGGGGCTTAACGCATCTTGTGCCGTAGGACTGAACCCATGCCTTCTCGGTGAAAAGATAGCCGTCAAGGTGCTCACCGAAGTACTCAACCATGTCGTTTCTCTCAAACTCACCGTGAACCAGCACATCAAGGCCTATCTCTTCCTGAAGGGCGATGCACTCTCTTATTTTTCTCTTGTTAAAAGCAACGTACTCGGCGTAGCTTATGTTGCCTTTTCTATATTCGGTTCGATTCTTTCTTACATCGGCTGTCTGAGGGAATGAACCGATTGTGGTTGTAGGGAAAAGAGGAAGCGCAAGTTCGGTTTTCTGAATCTTTTCTCTCTCCTCAAATGCGGGAAGTCTTGTGTAGTCTTCCTTCTTTATGTTAGCCACTCTCTCCTTCACTGAGGGGTTGTCACAATCCGGGCGGGAAGAAAGCAGTTTCCTGTTGGCTTCAAGAATGCCCTGTGCCGAAACGTCTGCTTTACCGGTTGCGTCGTAAACTTTCGCGATTTCCCTGATCTCGTTGAGTTTTTCCTCAGCAAAAGCAAAATGGCACTTATACTCTTCCTTTAACTTTGTTTCGCTTGCCAGTGTATAAGGCACGTGAAGAAGAGAGCAGGAAGTGTTAAGGACAATGTTTTCCTTATTTACTCTCTTTGCAATCTCATTAAGAATATCCAGTGTCTTTGAATAGTTGTTTCTCCAGATGTTTTTACCGTTTACAAGGCCTGCAAAAAGGAGCTTATCTGTGGGGAATCCGTTTCCTTTGATTAAATCAAGGCTCTTTCTTCCCTCGACAAAATCAAGTCCGATTCCGTCAAAGGCAAGGTTAACGATGGCTTCGTAAGCATCCCTTACATCCCCGAAATAGGTCTGTAAGAGAAGCTTTACATCGCCTTTTGCATTAAGAATGGGGTCATATATGTTTTTAAAAAGGTCGATATCATCTTTTGTTAAATCCCTTACAAGGTAAGGTTCGTCAAACTGAATCCACTCGGCTCCTTCTTTTCCCAAGGCACCTATAAGCTTTGCGTATTCGTTTGAAAGCTTGTCCTTAAAGTCATCGATTGTCTTTTTGCCTGTGTATCTAGATAACTTAAGAAGTGTAAAGGGGCCGATTACGGAGGGCTTTGTCTCGACCCCTTGGTCCTTGGCTTCCCTGTATTCGCAAAGAGGCTTGTTGCCTGTAAACTTAATTTCCGTATCATCGTCAATCTCAGGCACAATGTAGTGATAGTTGGTGTTAAACCACTTTTTCATCGCAAGCGCCTTGACGTTTCCGCGATAGCCCTGATAGCCTCTCGCCATCGCAAAGTATGTGTCAAGCTCCGATGCCTGTAAATCCTTATATCTTTTCGGAATTATGTTAAAAAGAACCGCTGCATCGAGCACGTTATCATAGAATGAAAAATCATTTGAAGATATGAAATCGATTCCTGCATTCTTCTGGTTCTCCCAGTCAAGCGCACGAATCTCCTTTGCTGTCTTGTTAAGATCTTCCAAATCCAGTTCTTCTTTAAAATACTTCTCGGAAGCAAACTTAAGCTCCCTGGCCCTTCCTATTCTGGGGTAACCCACTACCGCTGTTTTCATTTTTATCTCCTTCTCATATTTCGCGCTTTCCGCGCATTCTCCTGGTTTCCCGATTAAGAAGGAGTATAAACCCACCTGTTTTATAGGTAAAATATATATATTTATAGAGTTGTCATAGATTTAATCTATGATTATAATATTATTTGATTTGAAATCTATTTTTGTTATATTAGATAGTAATTTGAACGCAGGAGGTCCGCCATGACCCTTAAACAACTCCAATACGCAGTAACAGTCGCCGATACCGGCAACATCACAGAGGCCGCAAAGCGCCTGTATATCGCACAGCCAAGCCTTACCTCAGCCATCAAAGAGCTTGAGAGCGAATACGGAATCGTCATGTTTAAAAGAGGCAAAAAGGGAATCGAGGTGACTCCCGAGGGCGATGAATTCCTTGGATATGCAAGGCAGGTTTTGGAGCAGGTTAACCTTATAGATGAAAGATACACCGGAAATGCACACGGCAAGATGCGTTTTTGTGTTTCCTCGCAACACTACTCTTTCGTTGTCGAAGCGTTTGTCGCGCTCCTTAAAGAATGCGGTGGCGATAAATATGAATTTCATATGCGTGAGACCCAGACATTCGATATCATCGATGACGTCGCGCATTTAAGAAGTGAGATTGGAATCCTGTATCTTAATAAA
This sequence comes from Lachnospiraceae bacterium, assembly GCA_017614185.1. The sequence continues at coordinate 2,995 of JAGACI010000061.1, forward strand.
TTCAATGAGACCGTCATCAGGAAAACTCTCCGTGACAACGGTCTCACATTCACAACACTTTTTAAGGCCAAACCTCATGTTTTTATAGGTAAGGACTCTCCTCTTGCTTCAAAAGATATC
>JAGACI010000062.1 GCA_017614185.1 Lachnospiraceae bacterium
GATGGAAAGAAGGTTCTTGCCTGCGCTCATTATGTCTCTTGCGTAGGTCTTGACGCTCTCTTCCGTTGACTCACGAAGTATCATCTCATCAAGGCCGAGGACAGCATTGATGGGAGTCCTTATCTCATGAGACATCGAGGATATGAAGTTAGTTTTGGCCTCATTCTCGCTTCTTGCCTTGTCTATGCCGCTTCGAAGCTGCTCATTTTTCTCAAAGAGTTCCTGCTCGTGACGCTCATCCTCTTTGGCCTTCTTATATCTGCTCTCGGCACTTTCAATCAGGTCAAGTCTTGCCTTGTTGCTGCTTTCAAAAAGACTTAGAAGCTCGATACCAAGTTCATAAGCAGTATCGTTGTCTCCCGAAAACATGGCCAATTCAATTTTTGATTTGTAAAAAAGTGAGGCCTGTCTTAACGGGAGATTGTCCCTTCGGCAAATTTCGATAAGGTAATCCAAGTCTGAGTTGATTCTCTTTGGATCCGGATACCGCCTTAAGGCAACCAGGTAATGCGGCAGGGTGATTATATATTTTGAATAATCGGTAATTTCTTTCAGGAGCTCGCCGGCGGTATCGATGTTTTTCCTGTATTCTTCGATATCGCCTTCAAAGATTGCATGATTTGCAAGGAAAGTAACTATTGCAAACGCTCTGTAATCTCTGTTTGTGCTTTGCATGTAGGAGACATATTCATGTATCAGGTCAACACATTTTCCGGAGGCATAATGATTGTCCATGGCCATGAAAGAATATCCCTTACCCACAACAATCTGAGGGTATTCCTCCCTGTCCATATCCCATCTTCCGCTCATCTCCATGTTTTCCTGAGCAATGTTGCTTAGTTCGATCGCCTTGACATAGCTTTCCATGCTCTGATAGATTACGGAAATCCTGTTGGCAATCTTTGCTGCAGAATAGTAATTGCTGCAGTTTTGAGCAAGATCCATCGCCTCATACAGATACTGCAAGAGTCTTACGGTATCGCCCGTATTTTCCACAAAATCGGTAAGGCTCTTATACGTCTTTAATGCAAGGTCATTCCGTCCGATTTTCCTTTGATATCTGATAGCATCAAGAGCACACCTCTCAAGACCCGAATATGCATCGGTAAGTTCAAGGTACTTAAGATGCCCTGAGTAATAGTAAGCAAATGCCTCATCTGACTGCTCATCAAGAGCATGCCTAAGTAAGGCCTCGCAGCATTCATTTATGGGCTCGGGGCCGTTGTAAGCGGCGCTGTCTATAGCATCAGTAAGCTGCCTTATTAAGTTTCTTGTTTCGCTCTTTATATCAGGTTGGGCATTTACCGACATCTCTTTACCTTCTCTATGCTCCGACAATGTTTACGTATGCTATGTTTGTACCGTCAGCTGTCTTAAGCGAAGTGATTGCAAGTCTTACCTTCTTAAAGTATCCGGACTTGTTCTGAATTCTGCAGACAATGGAATGGAGCTTTCCGCTCTCATCTGTAACCGCAGCATCAAACTCTTTAATGAAATTCTGTCTCTCCAGAGGATGAATTGACATATGAATATCTCTTTCTGACCATCCGGCAAGTTCACCCTCCTTATAACCTAAGAGTTTGCATAAATCAGGATTGGCGTAAACAACTGACATCTTATATGTGTCATCCAGAGGATTTGTTGCCTTATGAACATGAATCAGGCAGTTTCCGCATGTTTCCGCCTCCATGAAGTTGGCCATCTGTCTGTTCGAAAGGTCAAGAGCCCTCTCAATCAGCTGTTCGCCGGTAACATCTTCAAGCTGCAAATAAAGCATATGTCTCTGGTCGATCCGGCTAAGTTCCTTGATTTCTGCCTTTACCCATTTCTCAGAATTATGAGCCTTTTCATTTATCGGGAAAATTAATTCCAAATCATCTTCAAGATTAACGTTCTCTTTGATTTGGGTAATGATATCCTTTCCGCGGCCCTTAAGATACTGGTCAAACAGATCCTGCATCTCCTTCTCATTTCTGGATTCGCCGCCGAACAAAGTGATAGCCTTGTTATTAATTCTCACAATTTCAAATGTATTCTCCTCCTCATCAAGCTCTGCGATGAAAGCAGGGCCTGAGAACGATTCAAACATAATGCTCTCATAGGAAGAAGGCTCGTAGAAACGTCCGATATCAATCTTACCCACTGAAGTTACCTTCTCGTAAGCCACGGTGGATTTGACATTCTTTATCAGATTAACAAACTCGTGCTCATTTAAATCAGGTGAAAACAGTTTGCCCTGTCCGACGATGATACCTACACTCTTTAAGAAGCTTGCCTGAGCCTCGGTTTCGATATTGTCGGCTTCTGCCGAGATAGCAACATCCTGAGCTACCCTAGCCAATGCAGTGAGAACTGCGCCGCTCCTGTCGTTATCCTCGGTTCCTTTTATAAAGTCCAGATTAACCCTTACCATGTCGAAAGATTTCTCAAGGAAGGCAGCGATGGAGCCGCTTCCTATTCCAAAATCACTGATTGCCATCTGGAAACCGGTTTTCTTAAGGAATTTAACTCTTAAGGCAAGCGTCACAGGGTCATATTTGTATGAGCGTTCAGAAATAACAAACCTTACATAGTGGTTTGAAATCTTATACTCGTCTCTCAGTTTTGAAATGATCTCAACAGTTTTTTCATCAAGGGCACTCGGCATTGTAAAGTTTACATCAATCCTCGGCGGCTCAAGGCCCATATCAAGTAAACGCCTGATCATCTCAAAGGCCTTTTTCCACATGATATAGTCCATGTTTTGAATAAGACCGTTCTTCTCAGCGAGGGTAACATATTCTTCATACGGAATATACTCTCCCTCTTTGTTTACCCAGTATGCCCTGGCCTCAGCTCCCACAAGTTCCCTGGTTTTAAGGTTATACTGGGGCCTAAGCATGATTGAGAACTCCTCGTCAGAGATTGCCTTTTGAAGTTTGGAGAGCATTTCCGTCTCGTAGGAAATCTTCGTTCTAAGTTCCGTGGTAAAGAATGTTGTGGTATTTCTTCCGGCGGAAACACTTCTCTTGGCAGCCATGAATGAATAGTTAACTACGGCTGAAATGTTTATCGAAGGATCATCAAGGACATAAACACCAAACCTCATGGTAACTCTCTGGTCTATTCCAAGCTCAGACACATCAAAGTACTCGACCTTTTGAATCGCCTCGATCAGATCCGTCCTGTACTCCATAAACATTATGTAGTTGCCGCCGCCAAAATATGCGCAAACTCCATCGTCGGGAGTCAGCTTCTTTATATTTTCCGCAACAAGTTTTAGAACCGCATCACCCTTAAGATATCCGTACAAGTCATTGATAATTCCAAGTTTGTTGATATTTCCGACACAAAGAAAATACTTCTTGCCGGGATTATTTCTGATGATTTCCATAACCTTTGTAAAGAAAATCTCGTTGTTATAAAGGTTGGTTATCTTGTTATACATGTACTTCTGCATCATCACATCATTCATGTAATGAATACAGTTTTCCTTACGGGAGTAGCCCATGGCAATAGCCCTGGCCATTTCCTTACAGGTATTGTAACCGCAGGAACCACAGTCAAGGTGTCTTTTTTGCTCCGTATCCTTGAGCATCGCATCAAAGATTTCGTTGTATGTAGCCTTAGGGATTGCAAGAGGCTGTTTATACTTATCAGCGAATTCCCTTATAAAATCATGGAACTTAAGGCCAACCTGCTTCTCCTGAATTGTGTCGACCTGTTCCCAGATCTGCTCTCGCTCGGAAAGCTTGTCATTGGTGTCATAATCATAATTTCTCGCATTATTGTAGCGAGTATATATTTCGACAGGGTCGTAGTTGTCTTTCTCAATTTCGGGTCCGTAAAGACATCCTTCTCTGCATGACCAGAACTCTGCGGCAAGAGGCTGCATGCTCTCATATCTGGGTTTGCAAACCATCTCAAGCTTCCCGAAGTTTTCATCGTTCATTCCGGAATATGCTACAAGTTTTTCCGAGATGTGGAAAAACAGACTTAAGCCCTCTATGAAAGTATTCGGCGATACAACCAGACGTCCCATTCCGATAGGAGACAAATCCGGTTTTCTTGACAAGTTTGAAATATCCCTTTCCTTAAGATATTTCATAAGGCTCTGGGATGAGATGAAGTAATCAAACTGATAACCTTTCGGGAGTGCCTCCGCTTCATTCATTTTGGCGGTACAGGGGCCGAGATATACAAGCTTATTCTTATCCTTAAGATACTTTCTTGCATATATCATCATGCAGGCGGTAGGTGAATGAACAGGAATAAGTTTGGTAAGAAGTGTCGGATGATATTTTTCTATCGCATCCACAACAGCGGGGCATGAGTTTATGATAAAAGCCTTTTCTTCAGGCTTAGTATCCTTGTTTTTCTTTAAAAACTTGGCATGTGCCCAGATGCTTATCTCAGTTCCGTATCCTGTATCGTAAAAGTGTTGGACACCCTTTTTTTCAAGATATCCGAGGGCATTAAGCGCAACATCCCCATAAAACATCAAAAAGGCAGCGTCCACAACAACTGAAACCTTGGCGCCTTCCTTTAATAGATTTAACACTTCCGTAAGGTCGTCCTTGTAATCCCTTGCTTCATGATTGCACGCCTTTATACA
>JAGACI010000063.1 GCA_017614185.1 Lachnospiraceae bacterium
GAGTTCGTAGTGGCTTTCTCTGATGACGGAAAGGGCATTCAGGACGAGGACTTAATGCTTGATGCCATGTACCGCGCAAAGGCTCTTGGAAAGATTGTTGTGGCTCATTGCGAAGTTAATGATCTCTTAAGAGGCGGATATATTCATGACGGAGTTTATGCCATGGAGCACGGACATAAGGGAATATGCTCAGAGAGTGAGTGGAAAGAGATAGAAAGAGACGTAAGGCTTGCAAAGGAAAGCGGATGCGCTTATCACGTATGCCATATTTCCACCAAGGAAAGCGTAGATATAATAAGAAGAGCAAAGGCTGACGGAGTGGATGTAACCTGTGAAACGGCTCCTCACTATCTTGTGATGGATGAATCGGACTTACAGGAAGACGGACGCTTTAAGATGAATCCTCCCGTAAGATCCAAGGAAGATCGGAAAGCCCTGATTGAGGGAATAAAAGACGGAACCATCGATATGATAGCAACGGACCATGCTCCCCACAGCGAAGAGGAAAAATCAAAGGGGCTTGAGGGAAGCGCTTTCGGAATAGTCGGACTTGAAACAGCGTTCCCCGTTCTTTACACCAGACTGGTAAAAGAGAACGTGATCACACTTGAAAAACTGGTTGATTTGCTTGTGACTAATCCCATGAAGAGATTCGGTATTGAAGAAAACTATGACTATTCAATCTGGGATCTGGATGAGAAGTTCACGGTTAACTCCAAAGACTTCCTCTCAAAAGGAAAAGCAACACCTTTTGAAGGCTGGGAGCTTTATGGCGTCAACAAGATGACGGTTTGCAACGGAAAAGTGGTTTACAGTAATTTATAAGCAAAAATATATTGAACAGGAATAAAAAATGAAAGACGTTTGGCTTACTGTGGAGGGAAATGCCCCTCTTACCAAAGATGTGTATAAGATGACTCTTTACGGGGACTGTTCCGATATAACAGCACCCGGACAGTTCATAAACATAAAGATTGACGGGCTATATCTAAGACGCCCCATATCGGTCTGTGACGTTAACTGGAACGAGCTTACCATTATATATAAGGTAGTCGGAAAGGGCACCGAGGCATTAAGCAAAATGAAAAAAGGCATGAAGCTTCTGGCATTAACGGGTCTTGGCAACGGTTATGACCTTAAAGATGCCGGCAAAAAGCCCCTTCTTATCGGTGGTGGAGTCGGAGTTCCCCCTCTTTATAACCTTGCAAGAATGCTTCTTGAAAAAAAGATTAAGCCTACGGTTATACTTGGCTTTAACAAGAAGGAAGAGATATTCTACAAGAAAGAATTTGAAAAACTCGGATGCGAAGTAAAGGTGACCACGGTTGACGGAAGCGAAGGAGTAAAGGGCTTCGTTACCGATGCTTTTCCCGAGGATTACACATATACATACTGTTGCGGTCCCGAGCCTATGCTTAAAGCGGTATACAAAAAGGCTGTTACCGGAGGACAGTACTCATTTGAAGAGAGAATGGGATGCGGCTTTGGCGCATGCATGGGCTGCAGCTGCAAGACCATTACGGGATATAAGAGAATCTGTAAGGACGGACCGGTTCTTAGGAAGGAGGAAATCTTATGGGAAGATTAAGTGTTAACCTTTGCGGAATTGAACTTGATAACCCTGTGATTCCCGCCTCAGGTACATTCGGATACGGATACGAGTTTGCAGAGCTTTACGATATCAACTGCCTTGGCACATTCTCATTTAAGGGAACCACCAGAGAGCCTCACTTCGGAAACCCCACACCGAGAATCGCGGAGTGTACGAACGGACTTATCAATTCTATCGGGCTTCAGAATCCCGGAGTTGAAAAGGTAATAAGCGAGGAACTTCCCAGGTTAAAGAAGTGTTTTAACAAGCCTGTAATGGCAAATGTAAGCGGTTTTGCCATAGAGGACTTTGCATATACATGCGAAAAGCTTGATAAGGAAGAACAGGTCGGATGGCTTGAAGTAAACGTCAGCTGCCCCAACGTTCACGGAGGCGGAATGGCTTTCGGAACAAGTCCCGAGACAGCCGCAAGCGTTGTTAAGGCTGTCAAAAAGGTTACCACAAAGCCTGTAATCATTAAGCTTTCACCCAATGTAACAGATATAGTAAGCATCGCAAAAGCCTGCGAGGAAGCAGGAGCGGACGGAATAAGCCTTATCAATACACTCCTTGGCATGAGGATAAATCTTAAAACGAGAAAGCCCATAGTTGCCAATAAGATGGGAGGTTTTTCAGGTCCTGCCATTTTCCCTGTTGCGGTGAGAATGGTTTATCAGGTAGCAAATGCGGTTAAGGTACCCGTTGTCGGAATGGGTGGCGTAACAAGCGCAGAAGATGTTATTGAGATGATGCTTGCCGGAGCAACGGCGGTTGAAGTCGGAGCAGCCAATCTTATTAATCCCATGATTTGCAAAGAGATTATTGAAAGCCTGCCGAAGACTTTGGATAAATACGGAATAGGTGATATTAAAGAGATAACAGGAGGAGTTAAGTAATGGGAAGAGACGTAATCGTAGCATGCGATTTTTCAAGTGCGGAAGATACCTTTAAATTCCTTGACAGATTTACAGGAAGAAAGCCCTTTGTCAAAATCGGTATGGAGCTTTACTACGCAGAGGGACCTTCAATTGTTAAGGAGATAAAGAAGAGAGGACATAAGATTTTCCTTGATCTTAAGCTCCACGACATACCAAACACCGTTAAGAAGGCAATGAGCGTTCTTTCAAACCTCGATGTCGATATCTGTAACCTTCACGCTGCAGGAACAACAGCAATGATGCAGGCTGCAATCGAGGGACTTACAAGAGCGGACGGAACAAGGCCTTTGCTTATTGCGGTAACTCAGCTTACTTCAACAGACCAGGAGGCAATGGAGAGAGACCTTCTTATAAACAAGCCCATTGACGAGGTCGTAATGCATTATGCACTTACTGCCAAGAACGCAGGCCTTGACGGAGTGGTTTGCTCACCCCTTGAAGCAGGAAAGGTTCACGATACCTGCGGCAAGAATTTCCTTACGGTAACACCCGGAATCAGATTTGCAGACGGCGACAAGGGAGACCAGAAGAGAGTTATGACTCCTGCCGATGCAAAGGAAATCGGTTCCGATTACATAGTAGTCGGACGCCCCATTACGGCAGCAGAGGATCCCGTTGCCGCATATGAGAGATGCGTCAGAGAGTTTTGTGATTAGAGGAGAGCGACATGGAATTAAAAGAACAGATAGCAAAAGACTTATTAAAGATTAAAGCGGTTTTTTTCAGACCAGACGAACCCTTTACATGGGCAAGCGGAATCAAGAGCCCTGTATACTGTGACAACCGTCTCACACTCACAGCTCCCGAAGTAAGAGATGATGTTGAGAACGGACTTGTAACACTTATCAAGGAAAATTATCCCGATGCTGAAGTCCTTATGGGAACATCAACAGCCGGTATCGCACATGCTGCCATCTGCGGTCATATCTTAAAGATGCCCATGGGCTATGTTCGCTCCGGTGCAAAGGATCACGGAAGAGGAAACCAGATAGAGGGAAAACTTGAGAAGGGCCAGAAGGTAGTTGTTGTCGAGGACCTTATCTCTACAGGCGGAAGCGTTATCGAAGTAGTAAATGTGCTTAGAGAAGCAGGTGCTGATGTACTCGGCGTAGTTTCCATCTTTACATACGGAATGAAAAAGGGCCTTGAGAGACTTGAGGAAGCAAAGGTTAAAAACATTTCGCTTACAAACTTTGACTGCATAGCAGAAGTTGCGGCAAAGGAAGGATATATCGCAGAAGCCGATATCGAAAGACTTATCGCATTCAGAAACAACCCTTCTGATGAGAGCTGGATAAAATAAGGAGACAAACAATGAGAAGTGTAATCGACATTACCGATTTAAGCACAAAGGAGCTTGATGATCTTATTGCGGTTGCAAGAGACATAATTGCCAATCCCGACAAATACGCTCATGTTTGTGACAGAAAGAAGCTTGCGACTCTTTTCTTCGAGCCTTCGACGAGAACGAGACTTAGCTTCGAGGCAGCAATGTATGAGCTTGGCGGTCATGTAATCTCTGTTCCGGATGCAGGTTCATCCTCAGCTTCAAAGGGCGAGAGCGTATCGGATACCGCAAGAGTGGTAAGCTGCTATGCTGATATCATAGCAATGAGACATCCCAAGGAAGGCGCTGCTCTTGTTGCAGCCAACAAGGCAACTGTTCCCGTTATTAACGCAGGTGACGGCGGACACTGCCATCCCACACAGACTCTTGCAGATTTACTTACCATTGAACTTGAGAAAAACAGACTTGGAAACTTAACCGTCGGATTCTGCGGTGACCTTAAGTTTGGACGTACCGTTCACTCTCTTATAAATGCTTTATCAAGATATGAGGGTAACAAGTTCGTGCTTATCTCTCCCGAAGAGTTAAAGCTTCCAAGCTATGTAAAAAAGGACGCAATCAAGTCAAAAGGAATTCCTTACGAGCAGACAACAGATCTCGAAGGAGCGCTTCCCGAACTTGATATTCTCTACATGACAAGGGTTCAGAGAGAGCGATTCTTTAACGAAGAGGATTACTTAAGACTTAAAGACAGCTACATCTTAACACCCGAGAAGCTTAAGAAAGCCAAGGATGACCTTGCAATTCTCCATCCGCTTCCGAGAGTTAACGAAATAAGCGTAGCCGTTGATGACGATCCGAGAGCATGCTACTTTAAGCAGGTAGAAAACGGCAAGTACATGAGAATGGCACTCATTCTCAAGTTGTTAAAGGAGGCAGGTACTCTATGAATATAGATTCAATCCATAACGGCGTCGTAATCGACCATATAACAGCAGGAAAGTGCTTTGAACTCTATGAGATGCTTAATCTCGGTGAGCTTGATTACCCTGTGGCTCTTATCAAAAATGTTGAAAGCAAGAAGATGGGCAGAAAAGATATCATAAAGGTTGATGCCGATATCGAGTTAAACCTTGACGTTATCGGTTTTGCAGAGCCCGGTGCGACAGTTAACATCATTAAGAATGAGAAACTTGTGGAAAAGAAGGTGCTTGAATTACCCGAGAAGTTAACAAATGTAATCAAGTGCAAAAACCCCCGTTGCATTACATCCACAGAGCAGGAGCTTCCTCACATCTTTACCCTTACAGACAGAGAGAACAAGGTTTACAGATGTGCATATTGTGAAACAAAAGCCCAATAATTTAAGGCAATCTTAAAGAAATTTGTCTACTTTATTAGTAGAAACAGCCCAAAATATGTGTTATTATACCTTCGGCGTAAAAGCCGGAGGTTTTTTATGTTAAAAAAGATATCATTTAAGGCCCTGCTTAAATATTTTGCAGTGTTTGCTCTTTTGATTGTATATATGGAACTCGCAATCAGATTTCTTATGCAGGGCAATATTGAAGCAAGGAACATGACGTTTGTTTTGTTTGTTCCTGCACTGGGAGCCATTTTTTCTGTGCTTTCGGGTTTTGGAAAAGAGAAGCTTAACCGCATTCTTCTCCCCATAGTTGTGTTTATAATCACATTTTTCTATATAGCCCAGATTGTTTACTTTAAGAACTTCGGTTCACTTTTCTCCATTTCGATGGTCGGAATGGGCGGAGATGCCATCGGCAACTTCGGATGGGCTTTAAAGGATACGCTTATTGAGTCCATTGGAGCAATTCTTATTTTACTTGTTCCTTTGGCAGTAATTATCGTACTTGAGATTTTTAAAGTAATTAAATGTGAGAATGTAAGCTGGCCCGTAAGAGGAATAGCTGTATTTGTCGCCGCTATTCTTTGGATTGCCGCTGTCTTATCGCTTCCTCTTTTCGGAAAGGGAAGACAGAGCGCGTACAACGCTTACCACAATGCTTTATCCGACACAGACTCCACTGCCAACAAGCTTGGCGCAATGACAACCTCACTTGTTGAGGCTGCTTCATACTACCTTGGAATCAGAATGGATGATACGGATACCAAGCTTAAAAATATAGATATTTCATCTCTTGCCGGGGACGTGGAAGATAAGAACAAAAAGATCATGGCCCAGACAGATGAGAGGTTTGATTTTAAGAAGGTCGGAGAAGCTGCAACCGATGAGGATATAAAGGCACTTTGTGATTACTTTGCGGATAAGCAGCCCACATATACCAATGAGTATACAGGGATGTTTGAGGGCTACAACCTTATTTACATCTGTGCCGAGGCTTTCTGGGAGTATGCGGTTAACGAGAAGGTTACACCCACTCTTTATAAGATGGCTAACGACGGAATAGTTCTAAACAACTATTACAACTCATTCAAAAATACAACCACAAACGGAGAGTATGCCTTTGTAACATCCATCTGGCCCGATGTATCAAGACTTGCCGATACCGGACGAGATGTAGGTTCATTCCCCCAGTCAGCTTCCAAGTACATGCCTTACGGCCTTGGAAAAGTATTTGAAAACGACGGGGCAAAGACTTACGGCTACCACAACTATTACAGCGAATACTACAGAAGATGTCTCTCCTGGCCAAACATTGGATTTACAAA
>JAGACI010000001.1 GCA_017614185.1 Lachnospiraceae bacterium
ATCCCCGCAACAGGTGAGGAGATTACCACAAGGAAAGACCCTCAGGACATTGTATCGGAGCTTGCTTACGGCAAGGCAGCCGAGGTTTATGACAGAGCTCTTGAGATGGATGAGTATTTCAACTCTGATTTCCTTGTAATAGGTTCTGACACCGTAGTTGCCTACAAGGGCGAGATAATGGGTAAACCCAAAGATGAGGAGGACGCAAGGAGAATGCTTAATGAACTCTCCGGCGACGTTCACCAGGTTTACACGGGAGTCTCTCTTCAGTGGAGAACGGGAGGCAAGAAGCACCAGTATACTTTTTCTGAGGTTACGGATGTGCATGTCTACATTCTCTCCGATGAGGAGATAGATGCCTATATCAAGACGGGAGAGCCTATGGATAAGGCCGGCGCTTACGCTATTCAGGGTAAGTTCGCACCTTACATCCGCAAGATTGACGGAGAATATAATACCGTGGTAGGATTTCCTATAGGAAGAGTTTATCAGGAACTTAAGCAGAATAACCTATATTAAACATTTCCCATTACAGTAAAGGAGGATAAATATGCCGGAATTCGATGATGCAGTATTACAGTGTTTTCTTGATAACCAAAAGAAACTTTTTCCGGAGGAAGTAGCCTCTGACTTGGAGGAGGCAGAAGCTTTCCTTGAGGACTGTATGGCTATTGTGGTTAATTCCTCCGAAGAAGTAAGAGAGTACTTTGAGGAGGAAGGCGTTGATGTCTATGACCTTGATGATGATGCGCTTCTTGATTCGGATGAAGTGTTTGAGGTTGGAGACGGCAGATACCTGATAGTAGAGGCATAAATTAAAGGGTCAGGTCTTTTAATAAAAGATCGGCCCTTTTTTAATCTGATTTTAATGTTCAATAAAAGACGCTTTAATGAACCTTTGTTAAATTGTTTATTGTCAACAGGACATAAACAAACCAAAAACAATAAACAATTAACTGAAAGGTGGTATACAAAATGGATATGTTTGAAAAAGTTGAGAAGTTGAGAGAGAAAGCAAATGTTAGTTATGAGGAAGCAAAGGAAGCACTTGACCGTTCAAACGGTGACATCCTTGATGCTATGATTCTCCTTGAGAAGGAAGGCAAGGCAAAGGCAAATGGTGCAGAGAGCTACTCAACCAAGTATGAAGACAACAAGTGCTCACTCGAGAGATTTAAGAACTGCGAAGAGAAGCAGGAGAGAAAAGAGAGAGCAAAAGAGAACTGCAGAACCTTTGGTGAGAAGTTAAAGAGCCTCTTTAAGAAGAGCATTGAGAACTATCTCGTTGTTGAGAAGGACGGAGAGAGAATCGTAAAGCTTCCCATCCTTGCAACAATCATCGTTCTTATTTTCACATGGTGGGCAGCATGGATTTTAATCCTTGTTTCACTCGTTCTTGGATGCAAGTACTCATTTGAAGGAAAAGAGGATTTCAAGAAGGCAAACGATGTTTGCGACAAGGCCGGTGACATTGCTTCACAGGTAAAAGACAAAGTTGTGGATGAGTACAACAAGCTTTAATCAGATTTAAGGTTTAGGAGAGCATGATGGAAGATCACATTCTGATTGTTGAAGATGAAGAAAAGTTAGCAAGATTCATAGAACTTGAATTAAATCACGAGGGTTATACCGTAAGCAAGGCTTTTGACGGCAGAACCGCACTCGAGATGGCGGAGAATAATGACTACAGTCTGATTTTATTGGACATCATGCTTCCCGAACTTAACGGACTTGAGGTTTTAAGGCGCCTGGGCAAATCACACCCGACGCCTGTAATCCTTTTGACCGCAAGGGATGCTGTTATGGATAAAGTGGCCGGGCTTGATGCCGGAGCCGTTGACTATATAACAAAACCCTTCGCTATAGAAGAACTGCTTGCAAGAATCAGGGTAGCGCTAAAGCTTCATAAAGGAGCGGTAACCCCTGCTTCCGAAACCAAAGACAGTGAGGGAGTTTTGTCCTGGGGTGCGTTAATCCTCGATGAGCCAAAGCACAGGGTAACCTATGACGGAAGAGAGATTAACCTTACAAACAGGGAATTTATCATGCTTAAGGTCCTTTTACAGAATAAGGACATAGTTTTATCAAGAGATACATTGCTTGAGAAGGTGTGCGGATATGATTACGTCGGAGAAACCAACGTTGTCGACGTTTACGTAAGATTCCTTCGCACCAAGATAGATGAAGAATTTGGAGTTAAGATGATACAGACTGTCAGAGGAGTAGGATATGTCATCAAGTCAGAATAACAATGACGCTCAAAGCAAGAGAATGAGGTCAATAAGATGGCGTCTGGCAGCAGGAGAAGTCTGGAGAAAGATTGGAAGAAGCCTTGGACTTGATATTCTCCTTTGCCTTGTCATAATGACAACCTGGCTTCTTGCCATGGAAAAAGCGAAAACCGGAAATATAGATTACTGGGGCAGAGACCATGTATTTACGATTGATGCCGGAAAGAGCGAAGAAACGAATCGTATTTTTAACAGATTTGATTCCCTCAAGTATACTCTCACCGATGAAGATACGGGAGAAGTATTACTGGAGGAGCATCTTTTAAAAAGATTTGATATTGCTTTTGCCATATTTATAGGGATTTTTGTCTCACAGATTGTCGTTCACTGGATAAGCTTTCCTGCTGAGAGCGCAAGAGTCAAAAACGTATTAAAACCGTTAAACGATCTTGCCGAAAAGGCAGATGAGTTTGCAAAGTTTGATTTTTCGGAAGATAAATATCATTTAATTGAGGATAAGATTGACAGTTTAGAGCCCTCGGATGAAAAGCTCATCTCCCTTGGCGATGAAGACTTAATGGGAATCGAGAGGGCGATGAATTCTCTTTTGCAAAGAATAAGAGAGAACAATAAACAGCAGGCAAGATTCGTAAATGACGCTTCCCATGAACTTCGCACCCCTATCGCTGTAATTCAGGGGTATGCCAACATGCTCGCAAGATGGGGAAGAGAGGACGAGAAGGTCCTCGATGAGTCAATCACCGCTATTCAGAATGAGTCCGACAACATGAAGCGGCTTGTCGAGCAGCTTTTGTTCCTCGCAAGAGGTGATGCAGGAAGAACCCAGCTTAATAAGACTAATGTAGACCTCAATGCTCTTATGAATGAGGTCTATGAAGAGTCGTTAATGATAGATGAAAATCATATCTACAAGTTTGTCCCGGCCGAAGAGAGTGTAAAGGTAAGTGTCGATGAAGGCTTAATCAAACAGGCGGTAAGGATTCTTGTAGACAATGCTTCCAAATACACCAAGGAGAAGGATGAGATTATCCTTAAAGTCGGAACCGGAGATAACAATACGGCGTTTCTTCAGGTTCAGGATTCCGGAATCGGAATGAAGGAGGCGGACGTTGAGCACATGTTTGAACGTTTCTACAGGGCGGATGAAGCAAGAAGCTTTAACGGAACGGGACTAGGACTGTCAATTGCAAAGTGGATTGTAGACAAGCATGAAGGCCACTTTGAGATAGTTTCAAGAGAGGAACTTGGAACAAGAATCGGTATCTATTTGAAAAAAATCTAAAAAATTTTTCAAAAAGGTATTGACAGGGATTGAATACCTGTATACAATCATACAATATAAAATACAAAACGCGAAAGCAAAGGCGCTTAGAGATTTAATCTCTAGGCGCCTCTTCTTTTGCCTCCGGCAAAAGAAAACTAAGATGCGCACTCACGCGAAATGAAGATGTTGCATAAATGCAACCGCGTTCGGCGCAGGAATTCCGCAAGCGTAATTCCATTAAATGTACCTAAGGAGGATTAAAGAATGGAAACAGGTGAAACCAAAGTAAAGATTCCCGAGTTATACGGAAGTCTCGTATTCAATGACAAAGTGATGCGCGATAAGCTGCCTAAGGATGTTTATAAGGCACTTAAGAAGACCATCGATAATAATACACATTTGGAGTTGGACGTAGCCAATTCGGTTGCGGTTGCCATGAAGGAATGGGCAGTTGAGAACGGAGCAACACACTTTACACATTGGTTCCAGCCCATGACAGGCACAACCGCTGAGAAACACGACAGCTTCATTAACCCCGTAGGTGACGGCCAGGTAATCATGGAGATTACAGGTAAGGAACTTGTTAAGGGCGAGCCCGATGCATCAAGTTTCCCTTCAGGCGGATTGAGAGCTACCTTCGAGGCCAGAGGATATACAGCATGGGATCCTACTTCTCCTGCATTTATCAAGGATAAGACATTATATATTCCTACAGCTTTCTGCTCCTACAGCGGTGAGGCACTCGACAAAAAGACACCTCTTCTTCGTTCGATGGAAGCACTTAGCAAACAAGCCACAAGACTTCTCAACCTTCTTGGCAACACAGAGGTTACAGGAGTTTCCACTACAGTAGGTCCCGAGCAGGAGTACTTCTTAATCGATGAGAAGGATTACGCTAAGAGAAAAGACCTCATCTACACAGGAAGAACACTTCTCGGAGCCAAACCTCCCAAAGGACAGGAGATGGAGGATCACTACTTTGGAGCACTTAAGACAAGAGTTTCCGAGTACATGCATGACCTTGACGAAGAGCTTTGGAAACTTGGTATTCCCGCTAAGACAAAACATAACGAGGTTGCCCCTTGCCAGCACGAGTTGGCTTGCGTATATGAGACAGCAAATGTGGCAGTTGACCACAACCAGCTTGTTATGGAGATGATGAGAAGAGTTGCCAAGAAGCATGGACTTGTATGTCTCCTTCATGAGAAACCCTTCGACGGAATCAACGGTTCAGGTAAACACAACAACTGGTCAATCTCAACAAACACAGGTGTTAACCTTCTTGAGCCCGGCAAATCCCCTGCAGAGAACACACAGTTCCTGGTATTCCTTGCAGCAGTTATAAAAGCAGTTGATGATTACGCAGACCTTCTTAGACTGTCTGTAGCAACTCCCGGAAACGATCACAGACTTGGAGCCAACGAGGCACCTCCGGCAGTTGTATCAATGTTCCTTGGCGATGAGCTTACAGCAGTTGTTGAATCAATTGAAAAAGGCAAGTTCTTCAAAAAAGGCGGCAAGGTTCAGATGGAGATGGGTGCAACGGTTCTTCCCCACTTCTTCAAGGACAACACCGACAGAAACCGTACATCACCTTTTGCATTCACAGGTAACAAGTTCGAGTTCAGAATGCTTGGATCATCAATCTCCGTTGCAGGTCCTAACGTAGTCTTAAATACTGCAGTTGCAGAGTCACTCGATGCATTCTATGAGGAACTTAAGGCTGTGCCCGCAAAGAAGATGGAAGAAGCAGTTCACGAACTTGTCAAGAAGACACTTATCGCTCATAAGAGAATCATCTTCAACGGTGACGGTTATACAGATGCATGGCTTAAGGAAGCAAAGAAGAGAGGTCTTTACAACTTAAAGGCAACTCCCGATTCACTTCCCTGCTTCATAGATAAGAAGAACGTAAAGCTCTTCACAAAGCATGGTATTTTCACAGAGACAGAGATCAAATCAAGATATGAGATCTTACTTGAAAACTACGTAAAGACATTACATATCGAGGCAAAGACACTTGCTGATATGTTAAGCCACGAATTCCTTCCCGGAATTTCCGGATACACAAAGGAGCTGGCAGATACAATCATCTCAAAGAAGTCTGCAGCAGCAGGTATTACATGCAAGGCTGAGACAAAGGCATTAAAGGAAATCAGCACTTTCTATGACAAACTTTACGATCTTTACGAGAAGCTCGTTGAGGATACCGTTAAGGCAGAAGGTACAGATGACTTGCTTACAGCAGCCAACTTCTATAAAGATGTGATAATCGATGATATGGCGAAGATCAGAACAATCGCGGATTCCTTGGAGGAGAAGGTTCCCGAAAGTGCCATTCCTTACCCGAGTTATGGCAAGATGCTCTTCTACGTTTAATTAACTGTATGGCA
>JAGACI010000064.1 GCA_017614185.1 Lachnospiraceae bacterium
GCCATCTGGTTTCCGGAAAGACCTGCAAATGCCCATGCAGAAAGTGTGATTCCGTGGATGGCACTGATTGAACCCATGCCATAGTGGTCTGACAAAAGTGTGGGCACGTTGGAGAATCCTCCGCCGTATCCTGCGTTAACCCTGAAGATTAAAGCAAGAACAAGTACGATAAGTAAAACATTTCCTTCGCCGTTCTTAATAGCACCTGTAAGAATTACAAGTCCCGTGAATGCGATTGAAATGATAAAGATCATCTTATAGATAGTGTTACGATCTTTCATGTAATCTGCCCATGCGGAGAATCCAAGACGTCCGCCGGCATTAAAGATTGCAGATATTGTAGAAATGATTCCTACGCTTGCTGCAAGACCGATACACTTAACAATCATCTTCTCCTGTGAAATGATAGCAAGTCCACAGGTGATATTAATATAGAACATAAGCCAGATTCCGATATAGTTGGAAACAGGTTTGGTCTTGATGGTCTCCCAGATTCCGGGTTTCTTCTCTGACTTGTCGGGCTCATGCCAGCCTGCAGGCTTAGCAAGAAGCAGGTGACCTACAAACATCATTACGAAGTAAACCGCTGCAAGAATCCAGAACATCTTGTAGATTTCACCGTTCTGGTTGTCTCCAAGAATCTTCTGCATGATAGGAGAAGCGATAGCCTTCGCGCCACCGAAGCCTGCTACTGCAAGACCGGTTGCAAGACCCTTCTTATCCTCGAACCAAAGCATAAGAGTCTTAACAGGTGAAAGGTATCCTGTACCAAGGCCTACACCCATAACAAAACCATAGCTTACATAAATTCCGATTAAAGCTGCAACACTGTGCTGGTGCTGTCCGCCGTACCAGATAAAGAAGCCTGTGCCTACCATGCCAAGTGTAAAGCAAATGGTGGCAATAAGAGAGGATTTGTGAATATCTCTCTCTACTACATTTCCAAGGAATGCCGCTGACATGCCGAGGAAGAAAATTGCGAATGAAAATGCCCATTCAACCGCAGACTTTGAAAATCCGATATAATCTGCAATCTCCTGTGAAAAAATGGACCAGCAATAAACCGTTCCGATACTGAAGTGAAGTAAGAGCGCGGGAATGGCTGCTCTTGTCCATCTGTTACTGTACTTTCCCATTTGGTATCCTCTCTTTATTGTTGTTTCTAATATGTATGGTTTCTAAATCCAATTCTTAACAATTATAGTCATTATTTCCCTAAAAATCAACCTTTGACGCATCTTTGTTTTGCATGGCGGCATTACCTATGCCCATTATGATGAAAATAAAGGGTATGTTTACAGGCTGTGCAAAGCTGAAAAAGTTATGCGACATGTAGGAAACAAGCGCCACTCCGCATGCAAAAGGGATTGTTCCCTTCCTTGAAAGGAACTGCTTTGCTTTGCCTGTCTGTGCTCCGACAAAGCCTATAAATCCAACCAATCCATAATTGCAAAGAACGGTAATCCACTCATTGTGAGCATTCGTAAGCCTTGCATCACCAAACTTGTCTATTATAAAAGCTGCTACGGAGCTGTCTCCTCTGTAAACGCCGTATGCAAACGAGTCAGGTCCCCATCCGATAAGTTTCTGTAAGATTCCTCCGTCAAAATACACCTTGATTCCGGCAACCCAGGTATATCCTCTTCCGTTTCCCCACTCATATCCCGGTATAAACGGGCTCTCGTTTGGAATGAATGCAAACGCTTCGGGATTCACACTTCTTACTATCAAAAGGAAAAGATAGAAAACAACTCCGGAAATCAAAAGTAAGAGCGATATATTTTTCAATACTTTGAAAAGTATCTCTGTCGCTTCCTCGCTTAAAAGGTATGTCACAACCCCTATTGCAACTGCTATTACAAATAACACTATCGATATGGGACTGTACGCAAGAACAGAAGTTGCTACCGAATCATAATTGGTCTTTAATCCGGTTATCTTAAGAAAAACATGCATAAGTGACATGGAGCCGACTATAACCGACGCCGTTATCATACTTCTAAGCCTGTGCTCCTTATCTGACTTAACTGCTTTAAAAAAGATTGCAAGAATAACGGCAACATATACAATGAGTGCACTGTCGCTTCCCTGGACTGCACCGATTATTGCTCCAAGGCCTGTAAGGATTCCCGTAAAAATCATAACTATCCTGTTTTCGGTCATGTAGAAAATACCTGCTGCCAATGCAAAGAAAACAGACCAGAATCCGCAAAACCAGTTAATATTTCCAAGGGTTGAGATAAATCCGGTGCTTGCACCTTCAAGTTCAACAGGATAAATATCAAACCTGTTAAGTGTTCCAAGCAAAAACTCAATCCCCGCAGAGATGCAAAGGAAGATTACTATTAACTTGTACTTATCCAAAAACTGGGAGATAAAAAAGTAAGATAAAACAAGAAAAATGCTTGTAAGATATCCCTGATACCAGCCGCCTTCTCCGGTAAGCGCAAAGCGCCTGTTGTAAGAAAAGTAAAATGACAGGTTGATTACAAGGAAGTAAACAAGCATGAAAATATCGGGAAGCGAAGGCTTCGCAAAGCTTGTACTAAGCCCGTTATCCTTAACGCGTCCGATTATATAAAGAACATACAGAAAAACTCCAAAAATGCAAAAGGCGCCGGAAATATAAATATATAATACGCCCTTGTCCGTTCCGCCCTTCATATATCCATTGCTTAAAAAGAACGGAAAAACAACTGCCATCATCAGGCAGAATATAAAGCAAAGTGTCGCTTCCGACTGTCTTATCAGTTCAGAAAAGCCGGATTTTTTCATCCTAAAAGCTCCTTGATTACTGTATTTTCAGGTATGTATTCATACCGCATTCTTTCTTTCGAAACAGGATGAATAAATGAGATCCTGTTTGCAAATAAGGCAACATTTCTGATTCCCAGTGCTGCTGCCGTTTTATCGCTCTCGCAGTTACCGTATTTTTTGTCGGCAACAATCGGATGTCCCATGTTTGAAAGCTGCGCTCTTATCTGATGGAAGCGCCCTGTTTCTATCGAAACATCAAGCAAAGAAACTGTGGTGTTATCAACATCCCTGCTTCCAAGAAGAGTGTATGACAATATTGCTTTCTTCGCTTTCGGATTATCGGAAGCAGAAATTACTGCTCTTTTACCACCTTTAGGAGAAGTCTTCTCTTCCGAAAGGTAATCAACAAGCTTCCCTTTTTCGGGACTGACTTTTCCACAGACCAAAGCCAGGTAATTCTTGTTTAATCCCCCGTTTAAGAGCTCTTTTGAAAGTCCGGATGCCGCATATTTATTCTTCGCAAATACCAAAAGTCCTTCTACAGGCATATCAAGCCTGTGAACTACTCCGAGATATCCGGTCCCGAGATATTTTTTTATTTCACTGACCAAATCAGGCTTTGAAATATCGGCGTTTTCGACGGCAAGTCCCGCCTCCTTGAAAACCACCATCAAATCCTTATCTTCAAAAAAAATCCTCATGCTATGATTCTACCATAGCATGAGGAAATCGTGTGTTTTTTCTTTATTAAACCTTAAATCTGTATCCAACGCCCCAGATAGTTTCAATGTATTGAGGATTAGTGGTATCATACTCAATCTTTTCACGGATTTTCTTAATGTGAACGGTTACCGTTGCAATATCACCATAGGATTCCATTCCCCAGATAGCCTTGAAAAGATCTTCCTTTGAAAAAACTCTGTTGGGATTTTCGGCAAGGAATGTAAGGATATCAAATTCTTTACTGGTAAAGAATTTCTCCTCACCGTCAACAAAAACTCTTCTTGCTCCCTTGTCAATCTTTAAGCCTCTGATTTCAACTATCTCGCTCTTTACGGGTGGTGCAGAGCCTACAAGTCTGCTGTATCTTGCAAGATGCGCCTTTACTCTGGCAACAAGTTCACTTGGACTGAACGGCTTTGTCATATAGTCATCCGCTCCAAGGCCAAGTCCCCTTATTTTATCGATGTCATCTTTCTTTGCCGAAACCATGAGAATCGGAACATTTTTCGTCTCTCTGATTTTCTTGCAAACCTCAAATCCGTCAATTCCGGGAAGCATAAGATCAAGAATGATAAGATCATAATCTTTGCTTAAAGCAGCCTCAAGTCCCTTGTCTCCGGTATTCTCTATGTCCACCGAATAATCGCTCATCTCAAGATAATCTTTCTCAAGGTCAGCGATTGCTTCTTCGTCTTCAACAATAAGAATCTTACTCATCTTCTTTTGCTCCTTCCGTTTCATTGTATTTGCGAAGCACGAAATGTATACATGTTCCTTCGCCTTCTTTACCGGTAGCCCAAATATATCCACCGTGATCTTCTATTATCTTCTTTACTATGGAAAGTCCGATACCGCTTCCGCCCTGTGCGGAGTTTCTCGATGCATCCGTTCTGAAGAACCTGTCAAAAATATTCGGCAGGTCTTTTTGCGCGATGCCTTTTCCATTATCTTCTATCTCAACTCTTATGGAATCAACCTCGTCAAGGATTCTTATATCAATAACGCCGTTTGGTTTATCCATATATTTAACCGAGTTACCGATGATGTTGTTGATTACCCTCTTCATCTGCTCGGGATCGGCTATTATCTTTGTGTCGGGACTTACAATATTTGAATAGTTAAGTCTTATATTTTTGGACTCAAGATCCATTCCGACTTCCTCAACACAGTCGCCAAAATAATCTGCAACGTTGATTCTGTGGAAATCATAAGGAATTCTGTTACTGTCAATCTTTGAATAAATGGTAAGCTCGTTTATAAGCTTATCCATATCGTTTGCTTTGTTGTAGATGGTCTTAATGTATTTATCCATCTTCTCGGGAGTATCCGCAACTCCGTCCATGATTCCCTCGACATAACCTTTAACTGCGGTGATGGGAGTTTTCAAATCATGGGAAATGTTACTGATAAGCTCTCTGTTTCTTGCCTCATGAGCCATCTTCTCTTCGATCGACTCTTTAAGCCTTAATCTCATATCCTCGTAGTTTCTGTAAAGCTCGCCGATTTCGCCTTTGCTGTCCGTTTCAAGCATGTAGTCGAAATTGCCGTCCTTAATCTTCGTCATCGCGACGTTCAGCTGTCTTATCGGGTCTATGATACCTTTGTTAATCCAAATGGTAAGTACCAGGGATGAACAGACAAGAATTATAAAAATGGCAACACAGACATCTATGACAATTCTCTTGAATGCCTCTCCGTCCGAAAGCGTTACAACAAAAACTCCGTCATCAGTCTTCTCAACTGTCTGGACTTCAACTTCTCTCACGACTATGGGTTTAACCGCCAGAACCGTTATCACGCTTAAAAGAAGCGGAATAACTACTATAAGTATGAAAGTCAAATTGGATCTTGTCTTAAGTCTCATATGTTTCTCCCCGCAATAAATTGCGTATAAACCAACGAGCCTACGGTAGGTTCTCACATACCGTAGGCTACGCTCACATATTAGAGGAAAGGGGGATTTAGGCGACTACGTCGTCTACGGTTATTATTGTATCTGATAGAAATTCAAAATACCATTAAATAAATCGAATAATTCTATAAACTTTTTATAAACTTTTAGATGTTTTTGTATATGTCAACGAGGTTTAAAACGACCTCAGTTGCCCTGTCCATGCGCTCTACCGTGGTACATTCGAAGTTCCCGTGATAATTAAATCCGCCTGTTCCAAGATTGGGGCAGGGAAGTCCTTCATAAGAAAGTCTCGCTCCATCGGTACCACCTCTTACAGGAATCTCCTCGGGTTCCATACCGGCTTTCCTGATTGCAATTCTTGCATTTTCGATAAGGTGCATGTGGGGAAGAATCTTCTCAAGCATGTTGTAATAAGAATCTTTGATTTCTGCCTTGACCGTTCCCTCACCGTACTTTTCGTTCATCTTTGAAGCAATTTCTTCTACGGTCTTCTTTCTTTTTTCAAAAATATCTTTATCGTGATCTCTTATTATATAGGAAAGAGTTGCCTCACCGACTCTTCCGCTCATCTCTGTAAGATGATAGAAACCTTCTCTCTTTTCGGTATGTGCGGGTGTCTCATCGGAAGGAAGCATTGAATGGAATTCCATTGCAAGATGAGAAGCATTAATCATCACATCCTTTGCATCTCCGGGGTGAACACTGAATCCTTTAATATGGATTGTTGCACTTGCAGCATTGAAGTTCTCATACTCAAGGCAGTTGGAATCGCCTCCGTCAACCGTGTATGCGTACGCAGCATCAAAGCCCTTTATGTCAAAATAGTCTGCTCCCTCTCCTATTTCCTCATCGGGTGTGAAGCAAATCTTAAGTGCTCCGTGCTCTCTTTTTTCACCGATTATTGTTTCGAGGGCAGTCATGATTTCGGCTATGCCCGCCTTGTCATCGGCTCCGAGAAGTGTGGTTCCGTCGGTTGTGATTACTGTCTCTCCGACAAAGTCTTTAAGGAAAGGAAATTTATCCGGAGACATCTTTGCTCCTGAGCCGGGCAGCGTTATGACACTTCCGTCATATTTTTCATGAAGGATGGGTTTTACATCTTTTCCCGATGCGTCAGGCGAAGTATCCATATGAGCAATAAGCCCGAGTGGCTTTGCTTTTTCAAAGCCTTTTGATGCCGGAAGTGTTCCGTACACATAGCACTTATCATCCACATAGACATTCTCAAGGCCTAATTCCTTCATTTCCTTTACAAGTATATTTGCGAGGTCAAACTCTCCCTTAAAGCTTGGATGAGTTCCGCTCTTTTCATCGCTTGTTGTATGAACCTTTGCGTATTTTATAAGTCTTTCATATGCTTTCATTATTAAAAGCCTCCTGTTTCTCATTCCCTATCATTTTATATCCCGAAA
Organism: Lachnospiraceae bacterium; assembly: GCA_017614185.1. The sequence goes on from JAGACI010000064.1 coordinate 6,808, forward strand.
GGGCAATTAGCAACATTCCGGGAGGCCTCTCCTTCTCATTATTCTTGAAATTACACCTTTTCAATGCTACACTATTAAAGATTTATCAACTAATAAGGGAGGGTATACGTATGAAGATTGTAGCGCTTGAAAGAAGTTGTGTAGGAATGGATATCGACTTTGATTTTACCGAGTTTGGTGAGATGATTGTCTATCCCAACACCACATCACCCGAGGATATTAAGGAACGAGTTAAAGAAGCTGATATAATCATCGCAAACAAAGCGCGCCTTGACTCCGATACCCTTAAAGATGCAAACTCATTAAAGCTTATCTGCGAGACCGCGACAGGCTTTGACAACATAGATCTGGAATATTGCAAGTCACGTGGCATTCAGGTAAGAAACGTTAAGGGCTATTCTACAACAATGGTTGCACAGCACACCTTTGCACTTGCCTTAACTCTTGCGCATCACATGCCCTACTATGATGATTTTGTAAAATCCGGAGCATATTCCGCACAGGATAAATTCTCATATTTCGACAACACATTCAGAGAGCTCGAGGGTCAGACCTGGGGTATTATCGGAATGGGTAATATCGGAAAAAGAGTTGCTTCCATTGCCACTGCATTCGGATGTCACGTAATCTTTTTCTCACCCACAGGCAAGAGTACGGTTACCGAGTATGAGAGAGTGGATTTTGAATCCTTATTAAAAAGAAGCGACATTCTCTCTATCCACTGTCCTTTAAGCGACCTTACCAGACACATCATCAATGCGGATGCATTTAAAATGATGAAAAAGAGTGCTATACTTGTTAACGTTGCCAGAGGAGCAGTTATTGATCAGGCTGCTTTGGCTGATGCACTTGATAACGGAGAGATACTTGCTGCAGGTCTTGATGTACTTGAGGGAGAACCCATGAAAACCGATAACCCTCTTGCAAGAATCAAGGACAGCAACAAGCTTATCATTACTCCTCACATCGCATGGTGTGCTGTCGAGACAAGAACCAGACTCCTTGATGATGTCAAAGAGAATATCAGAACCTTCTTAAAAGGCGAAGACAGAAACGTTGTAAATAAATAAAGGATTGTTATGTTTAAGAAACTTTTTGATTACTGCAAGACAATGTATAAGAAGTACGAAGAGCTGGTGAATTACTTCATTGTAGGCGTTGCCACAACCGTGGTTTATTTCCTTGCCTGCCTCTTCTTTAAGATTTTCTGGGATCCCAACATCCCTTTTGAGAATGCCCTTATCAATTTCTGGGGCTGGGTTGTAGGCGTTATTTTTGCTTACTTCACAAACAGAGCCTTTGTGTTTAAGAGCAAAGATCCCAAAATGCTTGCTGAATTTGCCAAGTTCACTTTGGGACGAGTTGCCACTCTTTTCCTTGATATCTTTATCATGTGGCTCTTTGTAAACGCTCTTGACTGGGGCCACTGGACCTACAAAGGATTTGACCTTGGATACTGGGTTGCAAAGTTCATCTCATGCGTACTTGTCATGATTGCGAACTATGTAATCAGTAAGCTTGTTGTCTTTACAGGTAAGAACAAAAATAAGGAAGTTACCAATGAAGAAGTTGACGCTTAAAAGGTCGGTTATCGCTGTTATTGCCATTGCTATACTGGTCTTTTTGGATCAGCTGACCAAGTACATTGTAAAAACCAATTTTGAACTTCACGAAACCAGGATGTTAATCGACGGCATTCTTCGTTTCAGATATATCGAAAACCCCGGAATGGCGTGGAGTATGCTTGAAGGAAAGCAGCTTCTCTTTGCTATCATCACTCCGATAGTTGTGTTTTTTATCGGTAAAACATTTATATGTCTCCCCGAAACCAAAAGATATAACGCCATCCGTATTTTATGCGTGCTTATCATTTCTGGTGCCATCGGAAACTTTATCGACAGAGTCTGGGGCGGTGAGACACTTTTTACCGGCGGAGTTGTCGATTTCATTGATTTTTACATTATCAATTTCCCTGTTTTCAATGTGGCGGATATCTATGTTACATGTTCAGAGATTCTGTTGATTATTCTTCTCATCTTTGTTTACAAGGATGAGGATTTTAAGATAATAATAAGCAGCTGTACCGATTTCAAGAAAGGGGATAAATGATGAAGTATAAGACACAAGGTACTTGTTCTACAATGATTGATCTGGAACTTGACGGCGATATTATCAAGTCAGTTTCTTTTACAGGCGGTTGTAACGGAAACCTTCAGGGCATCAGCAAGCTCGTTGAAGGTATGAAAAAAGATGACGCCATAGCAAAATTAAAGGGTATCAAATGCGGCTTTAAGAACACTTCCTGCCCCGATCAGCTGGCACACGCTTTGGAGGCATACACAGAATGAAAAAGATAGTTCTTACAGGCGGAGGTACTGCAGGTCACGTAACTGCAAACATCGCTCTTTTACCTTATCTTAAAAATGAAGGTTATGAAGTCAGCTATATCGGCTCCTACGACGGAATCGAAAAGCGTCTGATTGCCGATTTTGACATTCCTTACTACGGAATAGCAACAGGTAAATTCAGAAGGTACTTCGATCCCAAGAATTTTTCCGATCCTTTCAGAGTAATCAAAGGATTTGCCGAGGCGAAAAAGGTTCTTAAAGAGATTAAACCCGATGTATTATTCTCCAAGGGCGGATTTGTGTCCGTTCCCGTTGTAAGAGCTGCTGCAGCATTAAAGATTCCCTGCATTATACACGAATCCGATATGACTCCGGGTCTTGCCAACAAGCTCTGTCTTCCTGTTGCGAAGAAGCTTTGCTGCAACTTCCCCGAGACCATGAAGTACGTAAAGGAAGGCAATGCGCTTCTTACAGGTACTCCGATTCGTGATGAACTGTTAAAAGGAAATGCTGAAGAAGGATATAAGTTATGCGGTTTCACCCACGACAAACCTGTAATTATGGTTATCGGCGGAAGCCAGGGTGCCGCAGCCATCAATAAAACTGTAAGAGACGGTCTTAACGAGATACTTAAGGACTTCCAGGTTGTTCACCTTTGCGGCAGAGAAAAAGTCGACAACATGCTCCTTAATGTTGAAGGCTACAAACAGTTTGAGTATTTAAAGAGCGAATTAAAAGATGTTTTTGCCATGGCTGATCTTGTTATTTCAAGAGCCGGTGCAAACTCCATCTGCGAGCTTCTTGCATTAAAGAAACCCAATATACTGATTCCTCTTCCCACCTCTCAAAGCAGAGGCGACCAGCTTCTTAATGCAGCCTCATTTGAAGCACAGGGCTTCAGTATTGTTATAAACGAAGATGACCTATCTGAAAAATACCTCATGGAGAAGATTCACGAGCTGTATTTTTCAAAGCAAAGTTATATCGATGCCATGAAAAACAGCGGACAGCAGAACGCTACCGGAACAATCATTAAACTTATTAATGAGGTGGCCGAGTCCAAAAAATAGGCAACAAAAAAGCACTCAACCGAGTGCTTTTTTGTTTACTGTTAAGCCTTTGAAACAAGCGTACTGTATATTGTCTTCTCAGGTTCGGAATCAGGAATCTTGCTTCCCTTAAGACAAGCCTCATAAAAGCTTAATGCGTGATCCATCCAGCCGATTATCGCATATCCGTAGCCGGCTTCTCTCATTCCGTCAAGGGTTGCATATAAAAGTGCCTGGCCGATTCCTGCACCTTTAAGACCGGGCTTTACACCGATAGGTCCGAAGTATCCTTTGGCGGTTGCGTCATAACAGGATACACCTACTATCTCGTGATCTTTTACCGCTGCGTATGCTGAGATTGGACTGTTGGTAAAAGCGTTGGCAGTTTCGCTGTACCATCCGTCTCCATAGTGCTCTTTCATGAAGTTTAATACTTTTTCTTTATCGGGGCTTAGTACTCTTACAACGCTAACCCCGTTATCTTTAAGTTTATCTCCGATATCTTTCTTGCCCATATCATAGAGATTAACCAGGAAATCCATACTTCCTCCTAATACAGGTTCTTAAATACGTCCCTGCGATTATATTTCTTGCCGTTTGAAACGATTGTCTCGGCGTCATCCATATAAAGCCAGCCTTCGATGTTGTCAGCTCTCTTCATGTATATCCAATGTGCATCGTCAGTCTGAGTAAACTTGACTTCCTCATTGGACTTGGGAGCTGAAACCTGCTTGGCTGATGTGCTTCTCGTCTCGTATAAATATAAATCAATAAGCTGGGTTATCGGCTCGGTATTCTGGTCTTCATAAGGATAGAGGATATCACCCTTATGCATCTTGAAGTTTGATGTAAGCTGCTGGTCCGAACCTGCAGTCCAGATGGCCGGAGCTTTCCAGTTCTGAAGAATGTGCAGATCATAAGCTGATTCAATCTGGCCGTTACCTTTTATAACAAAGTATTCGTCATCAGGAAAATACGGAACATGGCCAAGGCAGTATGTTCCCGAACCGGTGAATCTTATAAAGTATGTAAGCGGTGTTCCGTTTGCGCCATAATCCAATATAGCAACTTCTCTGTATCTGTCTCTGGTATCAATATCAGTAATGAAATATGATACAAGATTAGGATCCTGGATATGAATACCCTGGTCACTTAAGAACAAAGTATATTTATAATCGCCTCCGTTTATTGTAAATGCGTCAACCGCCGTTCCGTACTCGGCAATGGAATTTCTTGATGCATTGTAATAAACGGTATCAAGGTTTCCGTCACAGTCTAAATCCACAAGGCAGCTCTGGCCAACCGGAACCTCTTCCATGTAGTCATTATCATAATCAAGGAAGTCTATAAGATAATCGCCGTCGATTTCATCTGAAGAATCGCCGTCTTCATCGACCTCTTCTTCGTTTGATCCCCCGGGTCCTTCTGTATATTCCATGGTATTCTCGTCGAAAATCTCCATGAAATGAGATTCGGGATCAACCGTAACAACCTCGGTTTTACCGAGGTTATCAAAGGCACATCCCGAAAAAAGCAATGTCGTAATGACCAATATTCCCGATGTTTTAATTAATGAAAGTCTTTTCACCAGGTGCCTCCAAAATAGTCTTACATCCTCCTATATTTTAAGATATTTTGGTGGGTTTGTAAACGTGGATTACAATCCTGCAAAGGCGGTTTTTATACTTTCAAGTGCTTTGGTGAGTGTTAATCTTGGACAGGCTACATTTATTCGCTGGTAGCCTCTTCCTTCGGTTCCAAACATTCTTCCCGGATCAAACCATACCTTAGCTTCATTGACAAGAATTCGATTTATTTCATCGTCACTAAGGCCAAATTCTCTGAAGTCGAGCCATACAAGATAAAGGCCTTCCTGCTCTGCTACCTTTATCTTTGGTATGTTTTCAGAGATAAACTGCTTCGTATACTCTATGTTGCCGCGGATATATTCCAGTAGCGCTTCATACCACTCCTCGCCTTTTGAATAAGCTGTCTCGCAGGCAACTATTCCGGGAAGGCTTATCTCACAGTATCCCGTAGAGTCAAGCGCCTGTTTGAAGCGCTGCCTTAATTTGTAATCCTTAATAAATATGTTAGAGACCTGAAGTCCGGCAAGGTTAAATGTTTTGCTTGGTGAAGTGCAGATAACGCTTATGTCTGCAAAGCTCTCCTTAATATCAGCAAACACTTTGTGCCTGCCTTTGAAAACAAAATCCGAATGAATTTCATCGCTTACCACGATTACTCTGTTTCTTAAACAGATTTCGCCAAGCCTTGTCAGTTCTTCCTCGCTCCAAACTCGTCCGACAGGGTTATGAGGACTGCAAAGAATAAAAAGCTTAACCTTGTTATCAATTATCTTTTTTTCAAAGTCATCAAAGTCTATCTCATAGTGACCATCTTTATTAACAAGAGCATTATTTATAACATGTCTCTTGTTCTGAAGAATGACTTCCGAAAAAGGATAATAAACCGGCTGCTGGATAAGAACATTATCTCCGACCTCAGTGAATGCTCTAATTGCAGTTGAAATAGCAAACACAATCCCGGGAGTTTTAATAAGCCAGGACTCCTCAACGTTCCATCCATGGTGCTTGTTCATCCACTGCTTCACGATTTCAAAGTATTTCTCATCGGTGTCGCTGTAGCCGTAAATACCATGACCTATAGCCTCTTTAAGAGCGTCCACAATATAGGAGGATGTCTTAAAGTCCATATCAGCAACCCACATGGGGAGCACATCTTCCGGTTTGCCATGACTTTTGGCGAAGTCATATTTTAGGCTTCTTGTTCCTTTTCTGTTTATACAGTCGTCAAAATCGATATTAGTCTCTGCCATATTTACTGCCTTTATATTATTTTATTCCCTGTCTCCATGTTGCAGGTTTGAATTCGTTTATAATGGGAAGTAATCTCTGATCAACATCAATCTTTAATACAGAGTTGAAGTTGTTTGTTGCAATCATCTGTCCTGCAAATCCGACAATGACTACAATCTCCTTGTCGTTAAAGAATTTTCTTAATCTATCAAAAATCTCATCGGAAACAGATGTGGGATCCTTAACGATTGCCTGTGCAAGGTCTGTAAGAACCTGCTCCTTCCCATCATAAACAAGGTTTGCAGGGTCAAGTCCAAGGCCCTTTACATCGCTTATGAAGAATAATGAGCAAAGCTGGCATGAATTGGTTGTAGAGATTGCGTGTGCATATAAAATCGCATCCTTCTCTCCGATAACCTCTACAAGACGATTCCAGGATGTGTACCATCCCATGAATGCATCATATGTTGCGGCATCATTTAAGAGACCTCTTTTCATATTTGTAACGGCATTTCTGCCTGCAAGCTCGTCGTAACGCTCTCTTTCAGCACCTGTTGTTTCGTTCTGCTCTAAAAGTTTAATTCTGGCCATTTCTATTATCTCCTTTTTAGCTTATAATGCAAGTTTCAAAATATCTGTTATGTTCGTAGCATCAAGCGGGTAATAGTGTCCCACTTTTCCGTTTCTGACGGCTCTCTTTGCCATCTCATCGAAATGTTTCTCGTCTATCCCAAGTTCACTAAGCTTTGTCTTAACGCCGAGTTTTTTGAAAAACGCTTCAAGGGCGTCAGCTAAAGCATAAGCTCTTTCTTTTTCACTGTAATCATGGCTGTCCACACCATACACTCTTGATGCAAGAAGTGCCGGTCTCCAAGGCTTTTTTTCAGCCACATATTTTACCCAGGCGACAAATACAATCGCCATTCCCTCGCCGTGAGTAATGTTGTACTGCGCTGACAGCTCATGTTCTATTCTGTGAGAACCCCAGTCAGCGCTTCTTCCTGCGTCAAGGAAGTTATTGTGCGCAACACTTGCGAGCCACTGAATCTCTCCTCTGGCATTTAAATCCTTCGAATCTTTTAACAGCCTGTCAGCATTTAATGTCAGTGCTCTTATAGCGCCTTCAATAAGATAATCTGTTGTATCTGAGTTTGGAGTATCCGAGAAATACCTCTCCAGCAAATGAGCCAGGATATCCGCAATCCCCACCGCCGTTTGATAGGCGGGGAGATTTACGGTGTATTTCGGATTCATAATGGCGAACTTAGGCATTATCCTGTCATCTTCAAATCCCAGCTTCCATTCTCCCTTTGAAAGGATTGCCGCATTGGATGTCTCTGAACCGCTTGATGCAGTCGTCGCAATAACGCCAATGGGTAATACCTTTTCAGGAACAACTCCTTTTTCAAAGAAATCCCAGGGATCTCCTTCGTATGGAATCGCAATGGAAAGTGCTTTCGCCGTGTCGATTGAACTTCCGCCTCCTACAGCCAGAACGAAGTCAACATCATTCTCTTTTCCGATTTTGGCAAGTTTACTGACAAGCTCTATACTCGGATTCGGTACAACTTCGCCGCTTTCATAGAACTTGATTCCAAGCTCTTTCACGGCTTCTTCGATCACAGCATATATTCCCAAATCCTTGATAAAGTCACCGCTGTAAACCAAAAGCAGGCTTTTAACGTTATTATCCTTCAGTAATCCCGTAAGCTTCTTTTCACTCGATTCGCCAAAAACGATCTTGGCGGGATTGTAGTAGGCAAAGTCAATCATGATATCCTCCTAGTAAAGCGGAACAACCGCTCCGTCATATTTTCCTTCGATAAATGCCTTGATTTCGGGTCCCTGAAGAACCTCTACCAAAGTCTTAAGTGCAGCGTCATCAGCCTTTTCGGGAGATGTTGCGATAATGTTTCCATAAGTCTGTGCTGCAAGTCCGTCGTTAGCTTCAACTGCAAGAGCCTGGCTTACATGAAGGCCACCCTCGATTGCGTAGTTACCGTTGATAACTGCTACTTCTACATCAGGAAGTGCTGCAACAAGCTGCTCGGGAGCAAGCTCCTTAAACTGAATGTTCTTGGGGTTCTCAACAATATCTTCTACTGTAGCATTGATTCCTGCATCATCTTTTAATGTAAGGAGGCCTTCCTGTGCAAGTAAGAGAAGTGCTCTTGCTTCATTGGTTACGTTATTGGGAACTGCTACCAAAGCTCCGTCAGGAAGCTCTGCAAGATCTGTGGTTTTGCCTGCATAAATTCCGAAAGGCTCATAGTGAACAGCACCTATTGAAACAAGGTCTGAACCGTTCTCTTTGTTGAACTGCTCAAGGTAAGGAACGTGCTGGAAGTAGTTGGCATCAAGGCTTCCCTCGATAACGCCGGTGTTGGGTGTGATGGAATCTTCAAGTTCAACGATTTCAAGATTGATACCCTTTGCCTCAAGTAAGGGCTTTGCTTCCTGCAAAATCTCTGAATGAGGTGTAATGTTTGCGCCAACTTTGATTGTTACTGTTTCTGCGGGAGCTGCTTCCTCTTCGGTTGCCGCTGTTTCCTCTGTTGCTGCAGAAGTTGCTGTTTCAGCAGCTTCAATGTTCTTGTTGTCTTCTGCTTTTGTCTGTGCGCTTCCGCATCCTGCAAATGCCGCTACAAGTGCACCTGTTAATAAGATTGATAAAATTCTTTTTTTCATAATACTGTTTCTCCTCTTTCTACGTTTAAATTTTTATACTTTTCTTTTTTTCTTGGCGATATAGCCGCCGGCTTCCTGAATCAGCATTACCATGATTACAAGAAGTGTAACTGTGGTCCACAGAACCTCTTTCTGGTATCTGTAGTATCCATATTGGAGAGCTATGGCTCCAAGTCCACCGCCTCCGATAACTCCCGCCATTGCGGAGTATCCCAGTACAGTCGCCACATTTATTGCTCCTCCCAGCAGTAATGAGGGAGTAGCTTCAGGAAGAATGAAGTGGATAATTGTGTACAAAGGGGATGCTCCCATGGCGGTTGCTGCCTCAATTATTCCCGGTGAGACCTCGCAGAGAGATGACTCTACCATTCTTGCCACAATCGGGATTGTCCCGACAGTCAAAGGGACAATGGATGCGACTGTTCCTATGGAAGAACCCGTCACAAACCTTGTAAACGGAATCAACAAAACCAGAAGAATCAGGAAAGGTAACGATCTTAAGATGTTTACTATCGTTCCGAGAACCAGATTAACCGGTTTGTTTTCCAGCAGTCTTCCCTTTGAAGTGGCGTATAGGACGACACCCAGGGGGAGACCTAAAATGTATGATATCAGGGCCGAGAAAAAGGTCATTTCCAATGTTTCGAGAATACCCATTTTAATGGCATCTACTATGTATTCGCTCATTCTCTCGTCACCTCCGATACACTTAATCCTCCTTCTTTAAAGAAGTTGATTACTATATTTTGATCCTCTTGGCTTTCAGGAAGTTCGAGGACCATCTGGCCGTAGCCAATTCCACCGACACTTTTAGTATTGGCACTTAAAATATTGACTTTCTTTCCCGTTTTCTCCACAAGATTTGCTATGAAAGGTTCACTGGCTGCCAATCCATCAAATACTATTCTTATGAGTCTGCTTTCTTTTTTAGAGGGGTCAAATGGATTGCTTGGGAATACCAGTTTTCTTGCAGCCTTTGATTTAGGGCTTCTGAAAACCTCTTTTACATCCCCGATTTCAGCCAAATTGCCTTCATCGATAATGGCTACCCTGTCACATATCTTCTCCACAACAGCCATCTCGTGGGTGATTATTACAATCGTAAGTTTTCTGTCTTTGTTGATTTGTTTTAGCAAATCCAGGATTTCACCGGTTATCTTTGGGTCCAGTGCACTGGTTGCTTCATCACAAAGCAGCACTTTCGGATTTGAAGCAAGAGCTCTTGCTATCGCAACTCTCTGTCTTTGTCCTCCGGAAAGTTTGGCGGGATAAGAATCCTTCTTGTCAGCCAGACCTACGATTTCAAGCATTTCAAGCGCTGTTTTTTCCCGTTCCTTGCGTGGAACCTTGGCAATCCTTAGAGGCTGTATAACGTTATCAAGTACGTTCCTTTGATTAACCAGATTAAAGCTTTGGAAAATCATTGAGATTGAATGACGTACATTTCTTAATTCTCCGGAATTTAAGTTTGCAAGATTTTTTCCGTAAAACTTAACGCTTCCTCCGGTCACGTTCTCCAGTCTGTTAAGAGTTCTTACAAGCGTTGATTTGCCTGCGCCGCTCATTCCGATGATTCCGAATATTTCCCCTTCCTTTACGGAAAGTGATACATCCTTTAAAGCTTCGAAATCTTTTCCTTCGTTCCTGTATGTTTTATAAACATGCTCCAGTTCAAATACGTTTTCCATTGTTGTATCCTTTGTAATCATCAGAACAGGCCTTTACTAAAGTATCTGTCTCCTCTGTCAGGGAAGAGAGTAACTATGTTGCCTTTTTCAATTTTCTGTGCCAGTTTAAGGCTTGCAGCAAGTGCAGCTCCGGATGAGGAGCCTGCCACTATTCCCTCCTTCCTCGCCAGAAGTCTTGAACTCTCGAAGGCTTCGGTATCGGCTATTTTGATTACCGAATCAACGAGATTGATGTCCATGGTGTCGGCTATGAAATCGTTTCCGATTCCTTCTATGTCATAATCCTTGTGTTCACCGCCACCGATTATCGATCCGATTGGATCTGCCAAAACTCCTTTAATGTCAGGGTTCTTTTCCTTTAAGTATTTGACTACGCCTGAGAAAGTTCCGCCGCTTCCGGCTCCTGCTACGAAGTAATCAATCTGACCATCCATCTGTGAATAGATTTCTGCTCCCGTCGTCTCGTAATGGGCCTTCGGATTGGCCGGATTATTGAATTGCTTAAGGGATATTGCTCCGGGGATTTCCTTTAATAACTCCTCAGCTTTTCTGTCTGCTCCAAGCATTCCTTCTTCTCTGGGTGTATGAACTATTTCTGCTCCCAAAGCTTCCATGAGTCGCAGCTTTTCCTGAGAAAACTTTTCAGGAACCGTAAAGATTATTCTGTAGCCCTTGTTAAGAGCTGCCATCGCGATTCCGATTCCGGTATTTCCTGCAGTAGCATCTACGATTGTTCCTCCGGGTTTAAGGATTCCTCTTTCCTCCGCATCTTTAATCATGTACATTCCGACGCGGTCCTTAACGCTTCCTCCGGGATTCATAAGTTCAAGTTTTGCATAAAGGTTTACACCCTCTTTTACTCCAAGGTTATTTAGTTTGATAATCGGTGTGTTGCCGATCATATCGTGGATGTCCATATATACATCCATTTCGATCACCTCCTTAAATGACGATTTCCTTTACTTCCTTGAGGCTTCAATGGCCTGTTTCAAATCTTCAATCAGGTCATCTACACCTTCAATTCCGACGGAAAATCTGATAAGTTCGTCTACTATTCCAACTTTTTCTCTAATATCCTTCGGTATTGCTGCGTGAGTCATTGTTGCGGGGTGGCATACCAAAGACTCAACTCCTCCAAGGCTTTCGGCTAACATTATTAACTTTAAGGATTTAAAGAAAATCTTGTAATCATATTCTTCTTTCAAAACAAAGGAGATCATAGCTCCGGGGCCTTTTGCCTGTTTGTTTTGAACCTCATATCCGGGATCGCTCTTAAGTCCCGGGAAGTAAACTTTACTTACATATCCGCTGTTTACAAGCCAGTTTGCAATCTTTTTTGCGTTTTCCACATGACGGTCCATTCTGACACCGAGTGTTTTGATTCCTCTTATCATAAGGAAGCTGTCCCAGGGAGCAAGAACTCCGCCTATTGCATTTTGCAGATAGTAAAGTCTGTCTGCTATATCCTTATCTTTGACAACCACAAGGCCCGATATTACGTCGCTGTGCCCTCCGAGGTACTTGGTGCCACTGTGTATTACGATGTCGGCACCAAGGTCCAAGGGCTTTTGCAAATAGGGGGTCATGAATGTGTTATCAACGATTAAAAGCTTGTTATGTTTTTTGGCCACCTTTGAAACCTCTTCAATGTCAGTAACACTGAGTAATGGATTGGCCGGGCTTTCGATATATACTGCCTTAACGCTTTCATCGATTGCTGCTTCCACTTTAGAAACATTCGATGTATCTACGATTTCATATTTAATTCCAAGCGGTTCGAATACATTTTGAAGAACTCTGAATGTTCCTCCGTATATGTTGTCTGAAACAATCAGCTTGTCACCTGCCTTAAAAAGTGAAAGCACTGTGTGTATGGCCGCTAGGCCGGAGGCAAATGCCAAACCGTATTTGCCTCCTTCGAGATCGGCTACAAGTTTTTCCAAGGCATCTCTTGTAGGGTTTCCTGTCCTGGAGTATTCCCATCCTGAATTGACTCCAAGTTCACTCTGTTTATATGTAGAGGTTTGGTAAACCGGAATGTTTACCGCTCCGGTTGTCTCATCTATATCTTTTCCTCCGTGGATTAACAGTGATTCTATTGAATAGCTCATTTCTTTAACCTTTCGTCTTTTAATTTTTTGCATAAGAAAACCCGAGGGTTCATATTGAACTCTCGGGCATATGTTTAAGGCTTATCACTTGTAAACGTCTTACAGGTGTGTACATCGCTGTTCGCATGAACAAATACCAGCCATAACAAATGCCCGGGGATTCATACAACAACACATGCACATATTCTGTTTTCCGTTTACGCGGTTAAACATCTCTTTTTCTCCTTACGAATTTTTAAACTGATGTGAGTCTAACATCATTCGCCTACTATGTCAATAGGTTTTTATAAATTTTTTTGATTTTTTTCTTTTAGCATTATGTCCATGCTATAATAAGTATTGTTTGGAGGGAGATTATATGGACGTTAACAAGTATCTTGAAACCATTCATTTATTGGGAAAGCAGAAGGATATAACGAGGCATTGCTACACTCCCGGAGGACGGCACGAAAGCGTTTCGGAGCACTCCTGGAGAATCACAATGATGGCCTACTTTATCGGAGACGAATTTCCTGAAGTAGATGTTAACAAACTTATTAAGATGTGTCTCATTCATGATATAGGTGAGATTTTTACGGGGGATATTCCTTCATTTGATAAGACTACGAAGGACGAAGCAGTTGAAGATAATCTTCTTGATGAGTGGGTTAAGTCTCTTCCGAAGCCTTACTGTGAAGAACTTGCTTCTTTATATGAAGAGATGCATGAGTTGAAAACAACAGAGGCCAGGATTTATAAAGCCCTCGACAATCTTGAGGCTGTGATTTCTCACAATGAATCCGATCTATCAACCTGGATTGAAAAAGAGTATAAACTGAATCTTACATACGGTGATGATAAATGTGCTTTCTCTGATTACCTTACGGCACTCAGGGCGATTGTACGAAAAGAAACCGAAGAAAAAATAGCTGCAGAGCATTAAGCCCTGCAGCTTTTCTTTTTATATAAGTCCCGTAATTAAGATAATCAATATAAGAACCGGAAGAATGAATTTGTAATAAGGTAAAAGTTTGGCACTCATCCTGGTTCCTTTTCCGGTATTAACTTCATCAAGATATTTATCTGCTCCCCAGCCAAGTTTTGTCACACAGAACAAAAGGAAAATCAAAGATCCGATTGGCAGAAGCAGGTTACTTACGATGAAATCTTCACTGTCAAGAACATCTCTGTCGCCGATAAGGCGAAGTGTTGACCAGATATTGTATCCGAAAACGCAAGGTAAACTTGCGACAAGCATAAACACGCCATTAACAATAACTGACTTGATTCTGGACCACTTAAAGTTGTCGATTGATGAACCGACTATGTTCTCGAATACTGCCGTTACAGTTGAAAAACTTGCAAATGTCATAAACAGGAAGAACAATGTACCCCAGATTCTTCCGCCCGCCATATCAAGGAATACACTCGGAAGAGTTACAAATATAAGCGAAGGTCCCTGCGCAGGTTCAATTCCAAAACTAAAGCATGCAGGGAAAATGATAAGTCCCGAAATCAGCGCAACACCTGTATCAAGAGCACATATCCTTACCGCTTCGCCTGTAAGAGAATGCTCTTTTGACATATAGCTTCCGAATACTTCCATGGAGGCAATACCAAGGCTAAGAGTGAAGAATGACTGGTTCATCGCAGCTGTAATAACCTTGCCAAGTCCGGCTTTTTGTACATTGGCAATACTGGGAAGAAGATAAAACTTTATTCCCTCTCCGCCACCGGGTAAAGTTACGCTGTGAACCGCAAGAAGGATGATAAGGCCCAAAAGGCCGATCATCATTACCTTGTTGACCCTCTCAAGTCCGTTCTGAACTCCGAAGCTTAAAACCAGGAATCCCACAACCACGACTACACCCATGAAGACAGTCATTTCCACAGGATTAGCCAGCATATCCGTAAACACACCGGCTATATCGTCGCTTCCTTTTGCTTCAAAGGAACCTGTCAAAAACTTCCAGAAGTATGAAAGCATCCATCCGGAAACCGTCGTGTAATACATCATAAGGATATAGTTACCGGCAACGCAAAGCCATCCGTGCAGATGCCACTTGTGGCCTTCTTTTTCCAAAGACTTATAAGCTCCGACAACAGTTTTCCTGCTGGCACGACCGACAGCAAGTTCCATTGTCAAAACAGGAATGCCCATAATTACCAAAAATAAAAGATAGAAAAGCACGAAAATAGCGCCTCCGTTCTCTCCGGTAACATATGGGAACTTCCATACATTTCCGATACCGATGGCGCATCCCGCACTGACGAGAATGAAGCCCAGACGGCTTCCGAAATTCTCTCTGCTTTTTTGTTCCATTAATCTTTCCTCATTTCGTTAAACTCTATTTATTGTAATCTCTAAAGTCCTCAGAATCAAGGAAACATTCTATTCCTTCCACAAGGTCATCATAAGTAACCGAGAAGTTATCGGTATACCA
>JAGACI010000065.1 GCA_017614185.1 Lachnospiraceae bacterium
GTGGATTCCAGTATCCTATTCCTACATATTCCATTACCAGAGATTTTGACTGGTCAGAGACAGAGAACAACAAACTTCTCTTTGAGATGACCGCGAAGTACGGAACACCTTACTTCTCAAACTATATTAATTCAGACATGCAGCCTTCAGATGTAAGAAGTATGTGCTGCAGACTTCGTCTCGATCTTCGTGAACTTCGTAAGAAGACAGGCGGATTCTTCGGTTCGGGCGAGAGCACAGGAAGCGTTGGCGTTGTTACAATTAACATGCCTCGTATCGCTTATCTTTCAGCCAATAAGGATGAATTCTACAAGCGCCTTAACCACATGATGGATATCGCAGCTCGTTCACTTAAGATTAAGAGAGGCGTTATCTCAAGACTCCTTGACGAGGGATTATATCCTTACACCAAGAGATACCTCGGAAGTTTTGACAATCACTTCTCAACAATCGGCCTTATCGGAATGAATGAAGTTGGACTTAATGCCAACTGGTTAAGAGCCGACATGACAGACGAGCGTACACAGGAGTTCACAAAGGAAGTACTCAATCATATGAGAAGCCGTCTCTCTGATTATCAGGAGCAGTACGGTGACCTCTACAACCTTGAGGCTACTCCCGCAGAGTCAACAACTTATCGTCTTGCAAAACATGACAAGAAGCGTTGGCCCGCAATCCGTACAGCAGGCGGAGAAGGTGAGACACCTTACTACACCAACTCATCACACCTTCCTGTAGGATTTACATCAGATATCTTTGATGCTCTCGATATTCAGGATGAGCTTCAGACATTATATACATCAGGAACAGTATTCCATGCATTCCTCGGTGAGAAACTTCCCGACTGGAAGGCAGCTGCAAATCTTGTAAGAAAGATTGCAAGTAACTATAAGCTTCCTTACTATACTATGTCTCCCACATATTCAATTTGTGCAGAGCATGGTTACCTTGCAGGCGAGCAGACAACATGTCCTCACTGCGGCAGGAAGACAGAGGTTTACAGCCGTATCACAGGTTACTATCGTCCCGTTCAGAACTGGAACGACGGTAAGCTCCAGGAGTACAAGCATCGTAAGACCTACGATATCGAGAATTCCGTTCTTAAGCGTCCCTCAGCACAGGTTGTTACACTCAGTAACTACAGCGCAGACGTTGAAGTAAAGGTTGAAGAACCTCAGGATGTAAGATATCTCTTTACCACCAAGACATGTCCTAACTGCAAACTTGCAAAGGAATATTTAAAGAACGTTCCTTATGTGCTTATGGATGCGGAAGAGAATATGGAGCTTGCAGCAAAGTATGGAATTATGCAGGCACCCACACTCGTAGTGGTAAACGGTGACGAGTACACCAAGTATGTAAATGCTTCCAATATTAAGAAGTATGCTGACAGTGTAAATTTGATGGTTTAGTAGTTGCCATAGTTTTTGGAGGCCCGGTTTGAGCTAGCAAACCGGGTCTCTTTTTGTGCGCCTTTTTAAATATCCCCCCTGGGGGTATTTAGCGCGTTAATTCTTCAACACTTTACCCAAATAACGTGCCGATATATGAAGCAAAATTGGACAGATTGCACAAAATAGTGCTATAATACTATGTACGTAAATCAAGCACACATATGGGAAGAAAAGGAATGGATGAAGTTAGAATAATAGAAATCAAAAAGAGTGTCTTTGAAGATAACGACAAAGATGCTGACAAATTGCGTTCTGAACTTAAGGAAAAAGGTATTTATCTCCTTAATCTTATGTCTTCGCCGGGAAGCGGCAAGACTACCACATTAATCCAGACAATTAACAGAATAAAGGATAAGCTTAACGTTGCTGTTATGGAGGCTGATATCGATTCTGACGTGGATGCCAAGAAGATTCTTGAAGCGACAGGGGTTCAATCAATTCAGCTTCATACGGGTGGAATGTGTCACCTCGATGCTGAAATGACCCGTCAGGGAATTGACGGACTTACACTTAACAATGTAGATCTTGCAATCCTTGAGAATGTCGGCAATCTTGTCTGCCCCGCAGAGTTTGACACGGGTGCGGCAAGAAACGCAATGATTCTTTCGGTTCCTGAGGGACATGACAAGCCGCTTAAGTATCCTCTTATGTTTTCTGTATGCGATCTGGTAATTATCAATAAGATAGACGTTTTACCTTATTTCGACTTTGATATGGATAAATGCAGGGAATACGTTCACATGAGAAATCCCAAGGCTGAGGTCATCCCAATTTGCGCTAAGACCGGAGAGGGAGTTGACAAGCTGGTGGAATGGTTACTTAAGGAAGTGGCCGATTGGAAGAAAGGAGTAAATTAATGCCTGAGATGAGCACACTTTTCACCCCTGAATTTAAAGGGGAGAATCCGCCCAATGAGAAAATTCTTAAACTTGCACAAAAGATTACAGACCGACTTGGTCATAAGGTTACAACCGATGATCCCGAATACTGGGGACTCAGGTGTGTACTAAATGATGAGATGGCGGACGTTGCACTTAAGATGAAAGTCCGCAAACAGTATACATTCGAGGAGCTTGTGAAATTAAACAAGATTCCCGATGATGGCAAAGAAAGATTCCAGGTTCTCCTTGATGAGATGGCAAGAGTCGGAATTCTTGAGTACGATTACAATGATCAGTATACCAAGGATGGCCCCATCCCTAACGGAAACCTTACCAAGAGATATTGGGTTCCTTTGTTTGTGCCCGGTTCAGCCGAGTATACAAACATGAACCTTGAAAACCTTGACAAGCATCCCGAATTAGCAATGTTCTTTGAGAGGATGACTTTCCTTCCTCTTGCAGGAAAGACTGAGCTTGTTCCTCCCGGAGGCGGCGGAATCGGAATGCATGTCATCCCCGTTGAGAAAGCTATCTCCATGGAAGAAGGCACCATGGATATCGAGCACATTTCTTACTGGCTTAAGAGATACGAGGGACACATCGGAGCTTCTATTTGTTCATGTCGTGTAAGCCGTAAGAAACTTGACGAAGGCTGCGCCGATGACTACATGGACTGGTGTATCGGTGTCGGCGATATGGCTGATTATTGTCGTGAGACCGGAAGAGGCCATGACATTACATACGAAGAGGCTATGGAAATCCTAAAGAGAGCCGAGGATAACGGCTTCGTTCACCAGATTACCAACATCGACGGTGAAGGCAAGA
>JAGACI010000066.1 GCA_017614185.1 Lachnospiraceae bacterium
AAACACTTTCACACCATAGCTTACCGCCCATGATTTCCGCAAAACGTCTCGAGATATCAAGGCCAAGTCCCGTTCCCTGGATGCCGACATTTTTCTCTTCATCAAGTCTTTCATACGCGGTGAAGAGCTTCTCCATATCCTCTTCTTTTACTCCTATACCGGTATCTTTTACAGTGAAGCGAAGGTCAACCATGTCGTCACGTCGCTCTTCCATAAATACATTTAACGTAAATCCACCGTGCTCGGTATATTTAACTGCGTTGGTTAAGAGGTTTAATATTATCTGCTTGATTTTGCCGGAATCACCGTAGAGTCTTGAAGGCATGATTTCATCAACCATAACTTCAAACGTAAGATCCTTTTGGGCACTTCGAACCTTAATCATTGAGACAAGTGCTCTCAAAAGATCTTTTACATCATATTCGGTTTCGACAAGATTCATCTTGCCTGATTCAATCTTTGAAATATCAAGGAGGTCATTGATGAGTCCAAGGAGAGACTCGGTTGCGTTCCTTATATCAAGGCCGTAGTTAATCATCGACATGAAGTATGCCTGAGGGACACCTGTCGCATCTTCTCTGAGTATCATCTCATCCATACCCATTATGGTATTAATAGGAGTTCTTATTTCATGCGACATGTTCGCAAGGAATCTTGACTTGGCTGTATTGGCTCTCTCCGCCTCTTCTTTGGCCAGTCTGATCTCATCATACTGTCTTCTGATGATGGTTCCCGTCATGAATCTCCATACAATAATACCTGCAATGCCTGCTATCAATACTCCTGCGAGGATTCGAAGAATCAAAAGCTCAGCAAGACGTGGTTTCTTGGTAATCTTGTAGACCTCATCCTGAAGCACCTTTTCTGTGCTGTTATCTAAAATCTGGATGTGAAGTGCGTAATTTCCATACTTTAGTCCGGTATATTCAAGAGAAGTAAGCTTGCTTCTCTCAGCAGTAATACCATCATCTCCGGCTCCTTCAAGGTAAACCCGCACTGTGGGATTAGTCATAGTGTAGTCAAGAATAGCCGGAGTAATCTGAATACGCCCTGTCTCTGCGGGAATCGTATAATTTCCTTCTTCATCAGGGATAATAGGATTGTTGTTAAACAATACCGATTGAATACCAACTTTGATTTCTGAATTGCTCGCAAAGAAATGATTGATATTCACTCTGCTGACTCCGGTTCTTCCTGATATAAAAAGATTTCCGTCATCATCCACTGCACTGTAGGCATTACTTGTAGGTGTACTCGTAAGGCCGTTTGCAATAGTGTAAATATCATAATCAACTACGTTGTTTTCAAGCAGCGAATCTTTGTCAACGCAGTAAACACCATATGATGACAATACCCATAGATTGTCGCTGTCATCATAATAGACATCATAGTTATTGTTGTAAGGGAATGAAGAAATATTTATAATCGAACCATTCTTCATGTATTCAATTGAGTTGGATGTGATAATCCAGAATACTCCCTTATCTTCATCCCACTTCATTCGCATAATAACGTCGCTTGTAAGGCCGTTATCTCTTCCGATGTTTGTAACCTTGTCACCCTGGATTACATACATACCATCGCCATCAGATCCGGCATATATCTCACCTTTCTGTCCTTCTGCAACGGTAAGTAAAACCGTGTTCTTTATTCCATCCTCAACCCCGTAAGTCTTCATAATCTCACCATATTGAATTCTGGCGAGTCCTCCGTTTGTTCCGACAAGCACAGAGCCGTCACTTGCATTGACAACACACCTTGTCTCGTTGCTTGGCATTCCGTCATCAACGGTATAATTCCTTATCTCTCCGTCTCTTCTTAAGCATACAACACCAAGGTCATGGGTAAATGTTGCTATCCAAAGGTTTCCAAACTTATCTTCATTAATGCACCTTATTCTCGCATCACCGATAAACTCGGTAAGTTCGTTGTTGATTACCTTTCCTGACTTATCAAGAATCTGAAGTCCTTTATCGGTTCCGACATAAAGTGTCCCATCTTTGATATATGTCGCATTGACAACCTCTTCCGTAAGATCTGTTGTTCCGGTCAAATCAGAAAAGTTGTTTGTAACAATTTTCATAACACCCTGAGTAGATGATGCAACCCACATATTGCCCTGATAATCGGATGTCATCATCTCAATTGCACTGTTCATGGGTGTATGCTCCAAAACAATGAATCTGTTATTCTCATCGAGATACCCCATAACTGTGGTGGATGAAAGCCAGATTTTTCCGCAGTCATAGTTAATCCAATGAATGTTTTCAGTCGGAGCCACGCTTATTCTCTCAAAGTTGCCTGCCTTTTCTCCGAATGCACCATGATAAACCGAATCAGTTTCGGTGCAAAGATATAATTTTGTTGGGTCCAAAGGATCTGTAAGAAATGTTGAGATGGTTTCAATGCCAAGGTCTTCACTTGTGAAGTAGTCTTTAAGGACACCGTCTTCGATACTGAAAATTGCTCCGTTTCTGGTCTGACCGTAAATCAGATTACCGGGGCCCTTTTCTAGTTTAAGTACTCTTTGGGTATTAATCTTTGGATTATCAATCACATGAAGATTCATTGCCTTGTCAGCATAGCAGACTCCGGCCGTAGAACCTATATAGACATTCTCGTTCTCGTCTTCGGCAAAGATTCGGATAGACGAAGAAGGAAGGCCCTCTCTGTAGGTAAAATGAATGCTTTCATTACCGTCAAGGACCACTACTCCGTTATCATTGGTTCCGACCCAGATTCGTCCCTTGCTGTCCTCCAAGAACGCTCTGCCGCTTGTAAGGCCGTCGGAAGTATCAAGTCTTTCGAATCTTGAGCCGTCATAACGAATTATTCCCGAATAACTTCCTATCCATACATAACCGTCCGATGAGCCTAAGATAAAGTTGGCATCCGACGTCGGAAGGCCATTTGTTGCATCATAAATCTCGGTGGTGTAGCCCACACCTTCAAGCTGACCTGAAGCTGCATAGCCTCCTCCGATTTCATTTGTTTTAGCGTCCGCCTTTATCACGGGCAGAACCAGCATTAAACCTATAAAAATGGGTAAAAACCTGATTGATTTGTTTTTCATAATCCGGGCACCCTCCGTCTAAGCTTCTTCATGGTACTTTCTAAGCACAGTCTTTACTTCGCTTAGAGAGTCAATAAATACTTCAACAACTTTGGGATCAAATTGGGTTCCCGAACCTTCTTTTATTATTTCAAGCGCCTTTTCAAGAGTAAACGGTGGCTTATATACACGTGGCGACGTCAAAGCATCAAACACATCGGCTACCGCCATAATTCTTGCAGACAAAGGAATGACCTCACCGTGAAGACCCTCGGGGTAGCCCTTGCCATCCCATCTCTCATGGTGATATCCCGCCATGTTTCTTGCTTCCTTAAGATAGTTTTCGCCACTCACCGTACTGATGGCGTTCTCAAGAAGATTCTTGCCTATAGTGGTATGAGTCTTCATGATTTCGAATTCCTCGTCAGTAAGCTTTCCGGGTTTGTTGAGGATACGGTCAGAGATATTAATCTTTCCAACATCATGAAGAGGCGCAGATCTTATAACATCTGACATGTATTTCGCATCAATCTTCTCTGCGTAGTAGCCTTTCCTTTTAAGGCCCTCAACTATTATCCTCACAAATGCCGCAGTCTTTTGAATATGAGCGCCTGTATCGGAGTCACGATTCTCGACCATATCTGCCATTGTTATGATAAGGCCGTCCTGCATTTTGGCAGTGGCATCCGAAAAATGCCTTAGACTTCGCAGTTGCTCTGTCTGGTTAAGTGACATCGAGCAAATGGCATGATAAAGCTTTTCTACCTCGTCATCGGTTCTTATATCGAGGGCACGGATTCTCTTGACATTTTTATCAAGCTTCTTCAGATCCGCACCGACCTTAATGAAGTTTTCAACGCAAATGGCAATGCTGTTTATCGGATACGTAATATACACATCTGTATCCCAAAGTCCAAATGCCAGAATAAGGATGAAGAATCCTGCAAGGATAAGAGCAACCTTAAGAACGAACATACTTAGCTTTTCTGCCAGGTAGTCAAGAGAAACATCAGCGCCTACATAAGCAACACACATGCCCAAGCTGTCTCTTACAGGATAATAGACTGTTTCGACCCAATTCCATGCCTGACTGTTTGATTCAATCGGCTCAATCTCCTCACCCGCGAGAAGCTTGGGAAGAATGGGCAAAAAGGCTTCTTCTATCGGGACGAAATCACCGGGTTTGTAATATTCGCCTTCACCTTCGACATCCAGATCAAATATGAATGTACAGCCATCCTGCGAAACCTTTAAAGCATAAAGATATTGAACACCCTGTGCATTTTCTTTTATGCTATAAAGAAGTTTCTCCGTTTCAATATAACCTTCAGCCATCCGGCCCTTTTTTATATAATCGGCAACCCTGTCTCCGTCTATGATTTCTGCAGCAAATTTGGCCGCATTACGAGCGGTATTGGCCTTCTCTTCTTTTGCAAAATCGAAATACAGCTTTGAACCTATTGCAGCAATCAGGACTACAAGTGCAAGAAGCGCTCCCATCAGAGTAATTGTAATTCTCTTTCTGATGGTTTTACGGGTGCCCCTCCCCCATTCCTTCATTGCCTTTAACTGTTCATTGGTAAGACTTTTTTGCCTGTATGAATTCTCATTAATAAGATCAATGACGTGTTTTGGCGTAACAATAATTGCTATTACTGCAACAGCATCGGCAAGGCCTTTATCAAGAATATTAAGAAGTATATTTACAATGAAAAATGCCGGGAATACCGGAAGATTGGTTGCAGCAGCAAAAGACTCTGCAGACTCACCTATTACAGGGTTCTGCGCTTCATGAAACAATCCCCACTGAACAAAGGAACTTAAACTTCCGCTTACAAACGCCAGTGAAAGGACAAACAGAACCGTATTTTTGACTTTCTGAAACTCGAAATGCTTTACAAATCTTGAAGTCATAAGCGCCATGATGGCGTTTATAAAAGCAAAATACAAAGCGTGTTTATTGAAAATCGTGCAAACTATATTGGTAATGACCGCAACAAGGACACCGGGGAAGAATCCTCCCAGAGCTGAAACCGCTATGGTACCTACCGTATCAAGAAAGATTGGCAGGTTCCATCGGTAAGTAATATATGATAACAGCACATTAACCAACACACCAAGTATTATTGTAATTAACATAGGCGTGCCGTTACGTCTCGAACCCGAATCAGGTTTTGGTTGATATGGTTTCACTTCCCTGTTCCTCCGTAAAATCCTGACAGATAATACAAATTCCCCTAGAAAAAGCTATGAAAAAACTCTC
>JAGACI010000067.1 GCA_017614185.1 Lachnospiraceae bacterium
CGAAGGACAAGAGATGGAGACTCGTTGAGATTATTGAGTAAGCAAAGTAAGGTTTCTTAGGAAGGAGTATTGTTATGATTCAGAATGAATCGAGACTTAAGGTTGCCGACAATACCGGAGCAAAGGAACTGCTTTGCATCCGTGTAATGGGCGGTTCAACCAGAAGATATGCAAACATCGGTGATATCATCATTGCCAGTGTTAAAGACGCAACACCCGGTGGCGTTGTTAAAAAGGGCGAGGTTGTTAAGGCCGTTGTAGTACGCAGCGTTAAAGGCGCACATCGTAAGGATGGTTCATACATCAGATTTGATGAGAACGCAGCAGTTATCATTAAGGATGACCTTACACCTAAGGGAACCCGTATTTTCGGACCCGTTGCCAGAGAGTTGAGAGAGAGACAGTTCATGAAGATAGTTTCTCTTGCTCCTGAGGTATTATAAGGAGGAACTTAAGATGTTGAAGATAAAGAAAGGCGACACCGTAGTTATTATCGCCGGCAAGGATAAGGGTAAGGAAGGAAAGGTCCTTTCGGTCATTGACGGCAAGAAGGTAGTAGTTGAGGGACTCAACACAGTGTCCAAGCATTCCAAGGCAAGCCAGGACAATCCTAAGGGCGGAATTATCAAGAAGGAAGCTCCCATCGATATTTCCAACGTTATGTACCTTTACAAGGGAAAGCCCACCAGGATCGGCTTCAAGATGGTTGAAGATAAAAAAGGCGGATTTAAGAAGGTTCGCGTTGCAAAATCCACAGGCGATGTGATCGACTGATAAGAGAGGAGGATATTGAACATTGGCTCGTTTAAAAGATTACTATTTTTCGGATGTTAGAGACGCGATGGTCAAGAAGTTCGGCTATAAGAACGTCATGGAAATTCCGAAGATTGAAAAGATCGTAATAAATATGGGCGTAGGTGAGGCCAAGGACAATGCCAAGGCTCTCGAGAACGCAATCAAGGACATGGAGCAGATAACAGGCCAGAAGGCAGTTATCACCAAGGCTAAGAAGTCCATAGCGAATTTTAAGATCCGTGAGGGCGTACAGATCGGCTGCAAGACAACTCTTCGCGGCGAGAAGATGTATGAGTTCATGGACAGACTTATTAATCTTGCCCTTCCCCGCGTACGTGACTTCCGCGGTGTTAACCCCAACGCATTCGACGGCAGAGGAAATTACTCTCTCGGTATCAGAGAGCAGCTGATCTTCCCCGAGATCGAGTACGATAAGGTAGACAAAGTTAGAGGAATGGACGTATGCTTCGTTACAACGGCTAAGACAGATGAGGAAGCTCGTGAGCTTCTGAGACTCTTCAGCATGCCGTTTGCAAAATAAGGAGGGAATTTAAATGGCAAAATTATCAATGAAATTAAAGCAGCAGCGCAAGCCTAAGTTCTCTACCAGAGCTTATACACGCTGCAAGATCTGCGGACGTCCCCACGCTGTTCTGCGCAAGTACGGTATCTGCAGAATCTGCTTCCGTGAATTGGCATACAAGGGTGAGATTCCCGGTGTAAGAAAAGCAAGTTGGTAAGAAGGAGGAAATTAAGATGACTATGAGCGATCCTATTGCAGATATGCTTACAAGAATCCGTAACGCAAATACTGCAAAACATGATACAGTAGATGTTCCCGCTTCAAAAATGAAGATTGCCATCGCAGAGATCCTTCTTAACGAAGGCTACATCAAGAGCTATGAAGTCGAAGAAGCAGGCAGCTTTAAGAACATCCACATCACATTAAAGTACGGCAAAGACAAGAACGAGAAGATCATTACCGGCCTTAAGAGAATCTCGAAGCCCGGTCTTCGCGTTTATGCGAACGCAGCTGAACTCCCCAAGGTTCTTGGCGGACTCGGAATCGCGATCGTTTCAACCAACAAGGGTATCCTTACCGATAAGGAAGCCCGTAAGAGCAACGTAGGCGGCGAAGTAATAGCATTCGTGTGGTAACGCAAGCTTGAAACATCCCGGCGGTTATAGTCGGTGAGCTTGCTGTGCAATTTGCTTCGCAAATTGTCACTACTTACAGGTAGAGCTTCCATGAACAACGGAGCATCGTGTAACGATGCGGGAGTTGTGAATGGTGGCAGCATGCGAGAGTGCGCAGCACGGAGCATGCTGGCTTTCACCGGTACAGTATACTAAAGATATTTTATGGAGGTACGGGCATGTCACGTATAGGTAAGATGCCAATCGCCATCCCCGCAGGCGTAACTGTGGATTTGGCAGAAAATAATGTAATTACCGTTAAGGGCCCCAAGGGAACCTTAACAAGAGCACTTGCTCCCGAGATGGAAGTCAAGGTAGAGGGTGCAGAGGTTGTTGTAAACAGACCTAACGACCTGAAGAGAATGAAATCACTTCATGGTCTTACAAGAACACTTATCAACAATATGGTTGTAGGTGTTACTCAGGGTTACGAGAAGAGCCTTGAGATCAACGGTGTTGGTTACAGGGTTGTTAAGGAAGGCAAAAAGCTGAACCTTACACTCGGTTATTCACATCCCGTTTATATGGAAGATCCCGAAGGTATTGAGACCGTAGTAGATGGTCAGAACAAGATCATCGTTAAGGGTATTGATAAAGAGAAAGTCGGACAGTTCGCTGCCGAGATCAGAGACAAGAGAAGACCTGAGCCTTATAAGGGCAAGGGTATCAAGTATACCGATGAGGTCATCAGACGTAAGGCCGGTAAGACCGGTAAGAAATAAGGAGGGGAGATAAGAGATGTTTAAGAAGGAATCAAGAACAGAAATACGTGAAAAAAAGCATATGAAGATTCGCAATCGCTTCTCCGGTACTCCTGAAAGACCTCGTATGGCAGTATTCAGAAGCAACAATCATATGTATGTTCAGATAATCGATGATGCTGCAGGCAATACACTTGTTGCAGCTTCGACACTTGACAAAGATGTCAAGGCTGAACTTGAGCATACCAATACCGTTGAGGCGGCTGCTTATCTTGGCAAGGTTATCGCAAAGAAGGCACTTGACAAGGGAATCAACACGGTTGTCTTTGACAGAGGCGGCTTCATATATCAGGGCAAGATCCAGGCATTGGCTGAGGCGGCCAGAGAAGCCGGACTGGAATTCTAAACAGGAGGAGACAACACATGCGTACAAATATAGATCCTAACGGATTGGAGTTAGAGGACAAGGTCGTTACGATTAAGCGTGTAACCAAGGTAGTTAAGGGTGGTCGTAACATGAGATTCACCGCGCTCGTAGTTGTAGGCGACAAGAAGGGACATGTAGGTGCCGGCTTAGGCAAGGCTACGGAAGTTCCCGAGGCTATCCGCAAGGGTAAGGAAGCCGCTATGAAGAGTTTGGTAGAGCTGCCCATCGATGAGAACGGCAGTATACCCCATGATTATACAGGCAAGTTCGGCAGTGCAACCGTTCTTATGAAGAGGAGCCCCGAAGGTACCGGTATCATCGCCGGTGGTCCCGTGCGTGACGTTCTTGAGCTTGCAGGTTTCAAGAATATCCGTACCAAGTCACTTGGCTCAAACAATAAGCAGAATGTAGTACTTGCGACCATCGAAGGTCTTAAGTGCTTAAAGACTCCCGAGCAGGTTGCGGCAGCACGCGGAATTTCCGTTGATCAGCTTTTGGATTGATGTTAGGAGGAAAGAGTAATGGCAGATAAGGTTAAAGTAACATTAGTAAAATCCACTATAGCAGCTCTCCCGAAGCACAAGAAGACGGTTAAGGCATTAGGACTCGGCAAGATCAATTCTTCCAATGAGCTTCCTAATAACGCTGCTACCCAGGGAATGATCTATCAGGTAAGGCACCTGGTAAAGGTAGAAGAAATCTAATCAGGGAGGTAAAAGTAATGAATTTATCAGATTTAAGACCTGCTGATGGATCAAAGCAGAGCAATAATTTCCGTAAGGGCCGCGGACATGCTTCGGGCAACGGAAAGACAGCAGGCTATGGCCATAAGGGACAGAAGGCTCGTTCGGGTCGTCCCAGAGATGGTTTTGAAGGCGGACAGAATCCTTTCTTCAGAAGACTTCCCAAGAGAGGCTTCCGTAACAGAAACTACAAAGAAATTATTACAATTAACGTTAGCATGCTCAACAGGTTTGAGGATGGCGCCGACGTTACGATTGAGAGCCTTAAGGAAATCGGTCTTGTATCTAATCCTAAGGATGGAGTTAAGATCCTTGGCAACGGAGAATTAACCAAGAAGCTCAACGTTAAGGTAGATGCTTACAGTGAGTCTGCTAAAGAAAAGATAGAGGCACTTGGTGGAAAAGCAGAGGTGATCTGATATGATTAAAACCTTCATCAATGCTTTAAAAGTACCCGAGATCAGAAAGAGACTGCTCTTCACCTGCTTTTGCATCGTGATCGTAAGACTTGGATGCCTTATCCCGGCTCCTTCGATCAACCACGAGTTCTTTGCAAAGTTTATAGGTGACAACACGAGCCTCGGTTTCCTCGATACCCTTACGGGTGGTTCGTTTACCGAGATGTCGATATTCGCATTGAATATATCTCCTTATATCAATGCATCCATCATTATGCAGCTTCTTACAATCGCGATCCCGAAGCTTGAGGAAATGCAGAAGGACGGCGAGGACGGAAGAAAGAAGATCAACCAGATATCCAGATATCTCACGATCGGTCTTGCTCTTATCGAGTCGACAGCTATGGCTATCAGCTTCGGTAATCAGACACTTTCCGACGGCACCACCTATTTCAAGGCAGGTGAGGGAGCTACATTCAGCAATGTTATCATAGTTGTTGTTGCGTTTACCGCAGGTACCGCTTTCCTTATGTGGTTAGGTGAGCGCATTACCGAGAGAGGACTTGGAAACGGTATTTCCATTATCCTCCTTATCAACATCGTTGCCCGTCTTCCGATCGATGCCAGAACACTGGTTGAGACCTTTATTATCGGATCGAGCAGCGTGATCAAGGCTATTATCGCTGCGGTAGTGATCATTGCGATCATTGTCGGAATGGTAATCCTGATCGTACTTTTGCAGGATGCGGAGCGCAGGATACCTGTTCAGTACGCCAAGAAGATCCAGGGACGCAAGATGGTCGGCGGACAGTCGTCAAGTATTCCTCTTAAGGTCAATACTTCCGGCGTTATCCCGGTTATCTTTGCAATGTCACTGCTTCAGGTTCCCGTTATCATTGCTTCATTCTTCGGCAAACAGGCCAGCGCTACAGGCACAGTCGGAGAGAAGATCCTGTTCCTGATCAGCCAGCAGCATTGGTTCAGCACCACCGAAGGTGAGTTCAAGTATACTCTCGGTGTACTGATCTACATTGCACTGATCGTATTCTTTGCATATTTCTATACCGCGGTTACATTTAACCCGATAGAAATATCCAACAACCTGAAGAAACAGAGCGGATTCATTCCTGGAATCAGACCCGGAAAGCCCACTTCGGATTATCTGACCGATATTCTCAACAAGATAATCTTTATTGGAGCTATAGGCCTCAGCTTTGTTGCGATCCTGCCGATCTTCTTCATGGGAATCTTCGCTGTAAGAGTTTCATTTGCGGCAACATCCATCATAATCGTTGTCGGTGTTATCCTTGAAACTATGAAGCAGGTTGAATCCATGATGGCAGTAAGACATTATACAGGATTTCTTGAGAAGTGATGATCGGTTGATCTATCATACTATCGAATAACAGCGGGGGCTGGGCATTGGCCCGGCCTCCGATTGCTTTTTGGAGGAATTTATATGAAGATAGTTATGCTTGGAGCGCCCGGTGCCGGCAAAGGCACACAGGCTAAGCAGATAGCCGCAAAGTACGGTGTACCCCATATTTCCACCGGAGATATCTTCCGTGCAAACCTTAAAGAAGGTACCGAGCTCGGAAAGAAAGCCAAGGTATTTATGGACCAGGGACAGCTCGTTCCGGATTCGCTTACTTTGGAACTCATCATGGACAGGTTTAAAAATGATGACTGCGCAAACGGCTATGTCCTCGACGGATTTCCCCGTACAATACCTCAGGCAGAAGCCCTGACGGCAGCACTTTCGGAGAACAAAGACAAACTTGACTATGCCATCAATGTTGATGTTCCCGATGAGAACATAATCAACCGTATGTCTGGAAGACGTGCCTGCGCTAAATGCGGCGGAACATTCCATGTAAAATACAACCCTACCAAGGTTGAGGGCATCTGCGATCTGTGCGGAGGCGAACTTTATATCCGTGACGATGACAAGCCCGAGATAGTAAATAAGCGTCTTGTTGCCTACCATGAGCAGACACAGCCGCTTATCGAGTACTATGAAAATGAAGGCATTCTTAAAAATGTAGACGGAACTCAGGACGTAAATAAAGTCTTTGAGGATATTTGTGAAATATTGGATAAATAATGAATTTGAACGGTAACTGTTGAATTGAAGGACAAATAAGAGAATGGCTATAACAATTAAATCGGAACGTGAAATAGAGATCATGCGTGAAGCAGGCAGGATCCTGGCGATCGTGCATGAAGAGATGGAAAAGGCATTGAAACCGGGAATGTCAACCTGGGATATCAATAAAGTGGGAGAGGATGTTATCCGAAGCTACGGCTGTAAACCGTCATTTTTAGGATATAACGGTTACCCTGCCGCGATATGCGTTTCGGTAAACGATGAGGTTGTTCACGGTATTCCCAACAAGAAGCGTATTATCAGGGAAGGCGATATCGTCAGTCTGGATGCGGGAGTCATTTACAACGGGTATCAGTCGGATGCCGCCCGTACACATGCCGTCGGTGAAGTGAGCGATGAAGCTAAGAAGCTCATCGAAGTCACAAAGCAGAGCTTTTTTGAGGGGATCAAATTCGCAAAAGAGGGAAATCATCTTCACGAGATTTCCGCAGCTATCGAAGATTATGTGGTGGCTCACGGATTCAGCTGTGTCCGTGATCTTGTGGGACACGGAATCGGAAAGGAAATGCACGAAGACCCTCAGATACCCAATTTCCACCAGAAGAGAAAAGGACCTAAGCTTGAGGCGGGAATGACACTTGCGATCGAGCCCATGGTCAATGTAGGAAGATATGATGTATGCTGGCTTGATGATGACTGGACCGTGGTGACGGAGGATGAGAGTCTTTCCGCACATTATGAAAATACGATCCTCATTACAAAGGGGGAGCCGGAAATATTGTCGCTGCGATAGTTAACATAATACAGGATATAGGTTTTTGGTTTTTTTAAGGAGAATTGTTTTATGTCAAAATCAGACGTTGTTGAGATTGAAGGCACTGTAGTGGAAAAACTTCCCAATACCATGTTCAGGGTTAAGCTTGAGAACGGCCTTGAAGTGCTTGCGCACATCAGCGGCAAGTTGAGAATGAATTATATTAAGATCGTTCCCGGAGACAAGGTTACACTGGAGCTTTCACCGTATGACCTCACCAAGGGAAGGATCATCTGGAGAGACAAATAATTATTATTCACGCTTTGCGGATAATAATGTTAATAAAAATTGAAAAAACACTTGCATTCCAAATGCATTTGTGATAAAATCGAAAAGCTGAGTTTTTAAGGAAAGGAGTGTTTTTAATGAAAGTAAGATCATCCGTAAAACCGATCTGCGAGAAATGCAAGGTCATTAAACGCAAGGGTAGTATCCGGATCATCTGTGAGAACCCCAAACACAAGCAAAGACAAGGCTGATAACGTTTAGCCGGGTCAGAACCTTGTGTGGGGTATCCGGACTACGGCATACAACGATTATATATAAGCACTTGCTTTCTGTGTTGCAACTTTCAAGTTGTGATATTGTGGGCATAAGCTCGGGATGAGTTTAATGCTTAAGGTTAAAATGTCATCATCATTTAAACCTTCATATTTCCGAAAACGGAAAATGCACAATTTAAAGCGGCTGAAATCAGGTTCAGATTAAGGTATCTTAATATGGATCGTTTTTTCATGTCCGGATGCGGATATGAAAAGCCCGAACAGATTCGGGCGGGCAAAGTAACATTTTGGTTAAAATTTCTTAGTTTATATTACTAAACGGAGGTAAAAAGATTATATGGCACGTATTAGTGGTGTTGACTTACCGAGAGACAAGCGTGTGGAAATCGGCCTGACCTATATTTATGGAATCGGTCGTGTAAGCAGCAATAAGATCTTAGAGAAGGCAAAAGTTAATCCTGACACAAGAGTTCGTGATCTTACCGATGACGAAGTAGGCAGGATCCGTGATGTCATTGACAGCGAGTACATGGTAGAAGGTGATCTTCGCCGTGAGACAGCTCTGAACATCAAGAGACTTCAGGAAATCGGATGCTACAGAGGAATCCGTCACAGAAAGGGACTTCCCGTTCGCGGACAGAACACTAAGAACAACGCAAGAACCAGAAAGGGTCCGAGGCGTACAGTTGCTAACAAGAAGAAATAATTCAGGAGGTTAGGTTAAGACATGGCAGTTAAGACAACCAAAAAGGTGACCAAGAAGCGTGTCAAGAAGAATATTGACCGCGGACAGGCACATATTCAAGCATCTTTCAATAATACAATCGTTACTCTGACCGACGCCGAAGGCAATGCTATTTCATGGGCAAGCGCAGGCGGACTCGGATTCAGAGGTTCAAAGAAATCTACACCCTATGCAGCACAGATGGCAGCAGAGACTGCAGCAAAGGCAGCTGTTGTTCACGGACTTAAGTCTGTTGACGTTTTTGTCAAGGGACCCGGATCGGGACGTGAAGCAGCAATCCGTGCATTACAGGCTTGCGGTATCAATGTAACAAGCATCAGAGACGTAACACCCGTTCCTCACAACGGATGCCGTCCGCCCAAGCGTAGAAGAGTCTGATAGGAGGTAGAACAGAATATGGCTAGAGATAGAGGACCCGTATTAAAGAAGTGCAGATCATTAGGCATTGAGCCCATGTTTCTCGGAATCGACAAGAAGTCGACCAGAAGCGTAGCCCGTCAGGGTAAGAAAGTCAGCGAATACGGATTACAGTTAAAGGAAAAGCAGAAGGCAAAGTTTATTTACGGAGTACTTGAGAAGCCGTTCAGAAACCTTTTCGCAAAGGCAGAGAGAATGAAGAACGGTACAGCAGGTGAGAACCTGATGACTCTCCTCGAGATGCGTCTTGACAACGTTATGTTCCGTCTCGGCTATGGAAGAACCAGATCAGAGGCA
>JAGACI010000068.1 GCA_017614185.1 Lachnospiraceae bacterium
AGTATGAATATCCGCTTCCTGTCCGTTTACGGTAATAACAGCGGCTTCACCGGGCAAACCTCTGACAATTCTGGGCTTTCCGTTAACGGTAAACTTTAGTTCTTTTCCTCTCTTCGGGAAAAGTCCGTCATTAGGGAATGCGGCCTGAATTGCAGCATCAACAACAGTCAGCTTTGAGTTATCATATATTTTAATTCTCTCACGGTTAAAGTTTACAAAGATAAAGTTGTTGCTTTGAGCATAGAAGGATAAACAGATACCGATAGGGGTAACCATAAGAGAATCCTTCTTAACATTATCTTCAAGGAATGAGATGTCACCCATAACATCTTCACCCCTAACAGCAACACGTTCTGCAGCTATTCCAAGCTTCTTTGCAATAAGCTTGTCATAACCTTCTATTTTGCCGCCGCCACCGACAATAAATACTGCGCTTACAGGTTTGTTTCCGTTTAACTTCTTGATACAATCACAGATTGCATCTGTCTCCTGTTCCATGGCGGGCATAGCCATTTTAAGGGCGTCTGCCTTCTTTAATGTCTGCTTAAGGCCCATGATATCGATATAGTTGATGTGGTCGCCCTTACCTATATCTCTCTTAATCTGCTCAGCTGTATCAAAATCAGTAAGGCAGCTTTGCATAATAAGCTCCGTCATTGCATCGCCGGCCTGAGGAATCATGCCATAAGATACAATACTTCCGGCTCTTGTAATGGAAATATCGGATGTACCGGCTCCTACATCGACCAGAGCAAGGTTTAACATTCTGAATTTCTCAGGGATAGCAACCTGCATTGCTGCAATAGGCTCCAATGTAAGGTTTACAACATGTAAGCCGGCAATCTCAACCGCTCTGTACAAACCGTCAACTACATCATCGGGAAGGAAAGTCGCGATTATATCTGTAGATATAGTCTTGGCTTTATGATCCAACAGGTTGGTAATCTGATTGCCGTTCAAAAAATATCTTACAACGGAATATCCAACACAGTAAAATCTCTCTTTATTGTTTAAGTCTTCGTATGTCTGGTTAAAATCATCATAAGATTTCTCAACGCCCTTTGAAACAAGGGACATAACATCCTCAGGCTCAACAACCTTCTCTTCTTCAAACTCATGCTCTACGTGGGTATCTACGGTCTTAAGTACACGGCCTGCCGCAGCAATACAAACGTCCTTTAATTCAAAGCCAAGAACGCTTTCAAGCATACTCTTTACTATAAGAATTGTGTTGCCGACTCTTGCCACATCATGAATCTGACCATCAAGCATAGCTCTGGTCTGATGTTCAACACTTCTTTGGACAACAACTACAAATTTGTCTCCTTCTTTGTATCCAACCGTACCAACAATGCTTCTGGTTCCGATATCAAGTCCGAATACAAGTCTGTCTCTTAATGTACTGTAGGAATCCATATAAACCCCCTGAGCCTCTCATCAATTTGTTTATGTGCAGCTTCGATATCTCCGTCGTTATCTATGACAAAGGCACAGCCTGCTCTGAATTCATCATCGGAAAGCTGGCTTTTAAATATGCCATCAATCTTCTCATCAGAGTAACCGCGGGAACTTTTAAGCCTTTCTCGTCTTGTGGATTCCGAAGCATAAACATACCACAATTCATCCATTATTTTCTCATAACCGCACTCAATAAGCAAGGCGGCTTCGATAAAGAAAAAGTCAATTTTGTTGTTTTCACGCTCAATCGCTATCTCCCTAAGAAAATAGTCAAGTACAGCGGGATGAACAATATTATTAACCTTTTCAATAAGATCTGAGTTTGCAAAAATTGCGTTTGCCATAAGTTTTTTATCGATACGGCCGTCTTTTAAAATTTCCTCGCCAAGAAGAGCCACAAGCTTATCAAAGCACTCTTCTCCGGGCTCTTCAAGTCTGTGTGCAACCTCATCGGCAAGTTCAACACGACAGTTGTAATTCTGTCTAAGGTATGAAATTATTTCTGATTTTCCGGCTCCGACACCGCCGGTAATTCCAATAAGCTTCATTCTATTCTATTTAGCCTCAAACCAGTCAGAACCGGAGTGAACATCTACTTCCAAAGAAACGGCAAGTTCTGCGGCTCCCGCCATCTCCTCTTTTAATATTTTGATGATTTCATCCTCTTCTTCCAATAATGCCTCAACAAGAAGTTCATCATGAACCTGTAAAATAACTTTTGACTTTAGGTTCTCCGCCTTGATTCGATTGCTTACCCTTATCATGGCAATCTTCATGATATCTGCGGCACTTCCCTGTATGGGAGCATTCATGGCAACTCTCTCACCGAATGATCTGGTCATAAAGTTTGAAGAAGATAGTTCCGGAATGGGTCTTCTTCTTTTATAAAGAGTTGTGGAATAACCCTTCTCCCTGGCATCGGCCACAGCCTTGTCAAGGAACCGTTTAACGCCGGGATAAGTAACAAAATACTGCTCTATATATGACTTGGCTTCTTTCCTTGAAATACTTAATCCCTGGCTTAAACCAAAGGAACTGATTCCGTATACGATACCGAAGTTAACTGCTTTAGCATTCCTTCTTTGTAAAGGTGTAACCTCTGAAAGCGGAATATGGAAAACCTCAGAAGCTGTAATTGCATGAATATCTTCAGCCTGTTTATAGGCATTGATAAGGTTTTCATCCTCAGACATATGTGCAAGTATTCTTAGCTCAATCTGAGAGTAATCTGCATCTACAAACACGTATCCGGGCTTAGGAATAAATACCTTTCTTATTCTTCTGCCAAGTTCGGTTCTCATCGGTATATTTTGAAGATTCGGCTCGGTAGAACTGATACGCCCTGTTGCGGTAATGGTCTGATTGAAGTTGGTATGAATTCTTTCATCATCTTCAATATAATTGGCAAGGCCATCGGCATACGTAGATTTAAGCTTTGTTAATCCTCTGTATTCAAGGATATCCGACACGATGGGATAGTCTTCTGCGAGCTTTTCGAGGACATCTGCAGCTGTTGAATAACCACTCTTTGTCTTTTTACCGCCCGGAAGGCCCATTTTTTCAAAAAGAACTTCGCCAAGCTGCTTAGGCGAATTAATGTTAAACTCTTCTCCTGCGGCTTTAATAATCTGAGA
>JAGACI010000008.1 GCA_017614185.1 Lachnospiraceae bacterium
ATTTTGGCCCTATCATATAAAAATTGCCAACTCTCATCTACTTATATGATGTCTCCGATAGGTGCTTTCAATCTTGTCATATAAATATGAGAATAAGTTGAATTCATATATGATTTATGAAAAATCATAAGATAGATGCATCGTATAAAATGTCCTCAGCAATATAATTTTATATGACAGGCAAATTTGCTTGCTTAATTTCGTCATATAAAAATACGCAACGGGAATCGCTTTATATGATTTCCGCATAAATCCGAACCCGTAACAAAACAAAAAAAGGCGGGGCGCGCAGCGCCTCCGCCTATACTCGGCTTTCAAATCACCTATATCTCACTAAGGTAATCTCAAACTTCTGAATTATATTCTGCCTATGTAATCTCGCACTTTCGAATTATATTCTGCCAAGGTAATCTCGCACTTCCGACGCACTCTCGAGCGCCAGGACCTTCTCAAGGTCGACATCCGTGCACTTGTGGGTTCTGATGGCTTCCTTAACCGCGGGGGCAGATGAAACGCTCATCGAGAACTCCTCAAGTCCCATCGCCATAAGAAGGGGTGTGGCAAGTTCATCACCTGCCATCTCGCCACACATACCTACAAGTATTCCTGCATCTTTGGCTGCCGAAATAATGCGGTAGATAGCCCTTATAACAGCCGGATCAAAATAATCGTAAAGATAGCTTACTCTTTGATTTCCTCTGTCCACGGCCATCGTATATTGAACAAGATCGTTGGTTCCGATACTGAAGAAATCAACGTGCTTTGCAAAAACATCCGCCATCATTGCGCTCGCAGGTGTCTCTGTCATTATTCCGAATAAAACGCCTTCGTCAAAAGCAACACCCTCGCCCTTAAGTTCCGCTTTGGCTTCTTCAAAAAGAGCCTTCGCCTCTTTGATTTCAGTGATTGTATCAATCATCGGAACCATGATTCCAAGTTTGCCGGAATCAGAGGCGCGAAGTAAAGCGCGAAGCTGGGTCTTAAACATGTCCTTCCTATCAAGACAGATGCGGACAGCTCTGTAACCAAGGAAGGGGTTCTCCTCAGGCATCAGATCAAGGCAATCACACTTCTTGTCGCCGCCGATATCAAGCGTTCTTATAATGCATAATTCGCCGTTTGCCGAAGATAAAAGCTGCCTGTATGCGTTAACCTGCTTCTCTTCATCCGGAAGCTTATCCGAATCCATGAACAAAAACTCGGTTCTGTAAAGTCCGACGCCCTCGCATCCATTGGAAACCGCCTTCTCCATTTCCGAAGGTGAGCTGACATTTGCGGCAACCTTAAAGCTTACACCGTCAAGTGAAACCGCCTTCTCTCCGGCTTTGCCAAGCAGATATTCACTGCGTCCCTTTTGCTTTTCATATTTGGCTTCAAACGAAGCTCTCTCATCATCAGTGGGATTAAGAATAACCTCGCCTTCCCCGGTATCAACCAAGGCAAAGCTTCCATCCATGTCTTTAATGCCCGAAACATCCACGCCGACAATAGTCACAAAACCCTTTGATTTGGCGATTATTATTGAGTGCGATGTCTTGCTTCCGTTGGCAAGAATTACGGCCTTCACCTGCTTCTCGGAAAGGCTTGCCATAAGTGCAGGCTCAATATCTTCAGCCGCAAGCACAAGATTGTCGCCTGTGATGTCAGCCTCGGGAATTCCAAGGAGTTTTCGAAGAATTCTTCTGCCCACATCCTCAATATCATTGGCTCTGTCTCTTAAGTATTCATCCTCAAATCCGGCAAAAACTTCCTTAATCTCTACAACTGCTTCTTCCAAAGCTTTTGTTGCCGGCATTCCATCCGCCACCTTGTCCTTTACTGCATCGGTGATGCTGTCATCGTCCAAAAGCATAAGATGCATTTCGAGAATGCCCTGCTCCTCCTCGGACAGCCCCTCGCGTGAGGCAGCCTCCGACAAACTTTCCTTGGCAGCTTCCAAGGCATCAAGATAGCGTTTAAATTCCTCTTCCCCTTCTTTTGGCTCATAGGCTTCCATGAGCGCATCATAGTCCGCCCCGATAAAGCAAAGCGAACCCATGGCAACGCCGGCCACCACCGGAGTGCCCTTTAAAACCAATCTTTTCAAATTAATATCCTTTCCGAAAAAACTGTACCCTGAATATGTGAAAAAATGCCCTTAAATATTCTTATTATGCCTGCTTTAATTATATCCGTCCTCACATAAAAGAGTCAATAATTTGCAAAAATACTGCGAATTACTCCCCCATAATTCGCTACTTTATCCCTTTTTTACAATCCATTAACATGATACTATTTATTCACAAACAAACAACACCACCCCAAAAGGGGAGAAAAGAGGGACTATGGAACTTATTATCATTGCTGTAGTAGCAGCCATCATTTTATGCGGCATCATTGCCAGCGGTTATGTGAAGGCACCCCCGGATAAGGCGTTTATCATTTCAGGACTTAAGAAAAACCCAAAAATCCTCATTGGACGTGCCGGAGTTAAACTTCCTTTCTTAGAGAGAAAGGATACCTTGGTTCTTAAACAGATTTCAATCGACATTAAGACCAACGGATATGTACCCACCTTGGACTTCATCGGTGTCGACATTGACGCCGTTGCAAAGGTTCGTGTAAAAACCGATCCCGACGGAATCAAGGTGGCTATGAAGAACTTCCTTAACATGGATGAGCCCACAATCATAAGAGCTCTTACCGATTCCTTACAGGGTAACATGCGTGAGATTATCGGTACAGTTAAATTAAAAGAGCTTAACACAGACCGTAAGAAATTCGGTGATGAGGTTCAGGAAAAAGCTCAGAAGGACATGAATGCCCTCGGTATTGAGATTATCTCCTGTAACATCCAGAAGATTGAGGATGAAAAAGGATTAATCATCGCCCTTGGTCAGGACAACATGTCCCAGATCCAGAAGGATGCTTCCATCGCGAAAGCTCAGGCAGATAAGGACGTTGCAATTGCTGAGGCTGAGGCAAAGAGACTTGCCAACGAAGCACAGGTTGCAGCTGAAACCGAAATCGCCGCAAAGCAGAACGAATTAAGAATTAAACAGGCAGAATTAAAGAGAGAATCCGATACCAGACAGGCTGAGGCCGATGCAGCGTATGAGATTCAGCAGCAGGAACAGCGTAAAACAATCGAGATCACAACCGCTAATGCGAACATCGCAAGACAGGAACGTGAAATCGAACTTCGTAAGAAGGACGTAGAAGTTACCGAGCAGACTCTCGAAGCTGAAATCAAGAAAAAAGCCGAAGCTGAAAAATTCGCTCGTCAGCAGCGTGCAGAGGCTGATCTTTTCGAGAGGCAGCGTAAAGCAGAGGCTGAAAAGTTCGAGAGAGAAAAAGAAGCTGAAGCAAAGAAGATTCAGGCCGAAGCAGATCTTTTCTCAAAGGAAAAAGAAGCCGAAGGTATCAGAATGGTCGGTGAAGCTGAAGCAAAGGCCATCGAGGCTAAAGGTATTGCTGAGGCAGAGGCTATGGAAAAGAAAGCTGAAGCCATGAAGAAATACGGCCAGGCTGCAATGATCGAAATGATTGTTAAAGCTCTTCCCGACATGGCAGGCGCAATTGCAAAACCTCTTGAGAACATCGACAAGGTTACCATCATCGACGGTGGCAACGGCGACACAGGCGTAAAC
The DNA here is from genome assembly GCA_017614185.1 of Lachnospiraceae bacterium. The sequence continues at coordinate 3,630 of JAGACI010000008.1, forward strand.
AGCATGGGCTCTTATGTACCCGGTGTCCTTGCCAAAACAATGGAAACCGTAAAGGAAGTTACCGGACTTGATATCGTGGATATCATGAAGGCCAACACCTACGAAGCAAAGGTTACCCGCAACGTCAACGTAACAGGCCTCGAAGATGCCCCCAAAGGCAAGGCCAAGGAAGCTGTTAAAGCCGCAGTCGTAAAAGATGCGGTAACTCCCGAGGAGTAGCAAGAGCAAGATAATAGATGCGTCCGCTCATAGCGAGTAACGCAAATCGCAATAAGAAAAAGGCTACAGGATAATCCCTGTAGCCTTATCTATTGCATTCTTAACTCAGACAATCGGCTCCCATATATGTTTCTAACTTGGGTACTTTGCGCTACTCGTTACTTGACGAGGTATTCTCGAGTCTAGTAACGTAAGTAAGCGCAATGTAGCGCAAGCGTGCCCAAGAAGGGAACATATATGAGCCGATAGTCGACTTTAGTCTATAACTTTGC
>JAGACI010000069.1 GCA_017614185.1 Lachnospiraceae bacterium
AAGAAAAAAAGTGCACAAAAAAAGGATGGTCAGCGGCTCGCTAACCATCCTTTTTGTCTAATTTATGATCTAAGTGCGGTTTCCAAAGCAACCTTAATCATGTCGTTAAAGTGTTTCTCTCGCTCCTCGGGAGCTGTGTCCTCGTGGGTTCCTAAGGTATCGGAGATCGTAAGAAGACATGCTGCATTCTTTTCGGCCATTCTTGCGTTATGGAAGAGTGCGAAGCTTTCCATTTCAACCGCAATGCAGTTGCAGTCGTCTCTGAAGTGGGTGTAATCCGGCTGATCAGGCTCATAGTAGAAAACATCAGCTGAGTGGATTCTTCCGACTGTAAGCTTGATGCCAAGGTCCTTTGCAGAATCTTTGATAATTTCGTTAAGCTTGGCTGAAGGGTACTGAACGTTTGACTCATCACCGCCCTGGATTAACGCATAAGTTGAATTTGAAAAAGCGGAATCCGCAAGTACGGTGTCATATACATGAAGTGAATTGTCATATCCGCCGGCAGAACCGATTCTTATGATATTCTCAACATCATAGAAGTGGTAAAGCTCATATGAGTAAATACCGATTGAAGGCATTCCCATACCGCTTGCCATAACGGAAACTTCTTTTCCTTTATAGGTACCTGTGTAGGCGAAAGCATTTCTTACCTTATTCACAAGTCTGGGATTTTCTAAAAAATTCTCTGCTACGTATTTGGCTCTCAAAGGATCGCCGGGCATTAATACGGTCTTTGCAATCTGGCCTTTCTCAGCCTCATTATGTGGTGTGGACATATTCCCTTTCCTCCTTGTGCTTATGCCTGATTAATAATCTGTCTTGCTACGTAGATTCCGCTTGCGGATGCGTGGGAGAGTGAGTGCGTAACGCCGCTTCCGTCACCGATTACATAGAGGCCTTTGTAATTGGTCTCAAGATTACTGTCAAGCTTAACTTCCATGTTGTAGAACTTAACCTCTACACCGTAAAGCAAAGTGTCATCGTTGGCAGTTCCGGGAGCAATCTTATCAAGTGCGTGAATCATTTCAATGATTCCGTCAAGGATTCTCTTTGGAAGAACAAGACTTAAGTCACCGGGTGTAGCGTTAAGGGTAGGTCTTATTGTGCCTTCCTCGATACGTTTCCAGTTACTTCTTCTTCCTCTCTCAAGGTCACCGAATCTCTGAACGATTACGCCACCGCCAAGCATGTTGGAAAGCCTTGCGATGCTTTCACCGTATCCGTTACTGTCCTTAAAGGGCTCTGAGAAGTGCTTTGCAACAAGTAAAGCAAAGTTGGTGTTCTCTGTCTTCTTCTCGGGATCTTCAAATGAGTGACCGTTAACGGTAACGATTCCGTTTGTATTCTCGTTAACTACGATACCGTTGGGGTTCATACAGAATGTTCTTACTCTGTCTTCAAATTTCTCGGTTCTGTAAACTATCTTTGACTCGTAGAGCTGGTCTGTAAGGTGAGAGAAGATTACTGCGGGAATCTCGACTCTTACACCGATATCCACTCTGTTGGAACTGGTCTCGATGTTAAGTTCCTTACAAAGATTCTCCATCCACTTACTGCCGCTTCGACCGACGGAGATAATACATTTATCACACTCGGCCTCGCCACCTTTGTAGATAACCTTGTAACCGGGATCAAGCACCTCTACGGTCTCTACGGGGGTGTGGAAGTAAAACTCCACGTGTTCTTTCATTTCATTATAGATATTCTCAAGAACGACATAGTTGATGTCAGTTCCCAAGTGTCGAACGGATGCATCGAGAAGAGTGAGCTTATTCTGCATGCAGATCTTCTTGAATTCGCTTCCTGCGGTAGAAAAGAGCTTTGTGCCCTCGCCGCCGTGCTTCATGTTGATGTCATCGACATATTTCATAAGCTCCAAAGCTTTGTCCTTGCCGATGTATTCGTAGAGTGTACCACCAAAATCGTTAGTAATGTTGTATTTACCATCCGAGAAAGCACCGGCACCTCCGAATCCGTTCATGATGGCGCAGGTTTCGCATCTTATACAGGATTTAACCTTGTCTCCGTCGATGGGACATTTTCTCTTCTCGAGAGTATATCCTGCCTCAAATACTGCGATCTTAAGCTCGGGTTTCTTCTTCATTAACTCATATGCGGAAAAAATACCGCCGGGTCCCGCCCCGATAACAATCACATCATATTTCATAGTCTTTTGTCCTCCTTAGGGCTCATCCCCTCATGCGAGGGTTACCTCAATATTATATCTTAAATCGAGGTCTTTTTGAAGTGATTTGAGATGGAATGCAAAAACTTGAAAAAATTCTGACATTTTGATATTTTAATAAGTAGATGGCAGTTTTTTAAATGCTAATCACCAATGTAAAGGATGGGAATAATTATGAGCGATATGGACAACTTAATGGCGCTTAAGGCAATGCTTGAGGGCAGCGCATCGAATCACCCTGAGACACAGGAAGAGAAAGAGAAGAGATTTCTTAAAGACGCCGTAAAAGTTCACCTTGGAAAGGATGAGGATTCAGCCGGACTTTGGACATATCATCCGGAGGAAATGATTGCATTCTTTGAGAAACCCACCAGAGAGATTAAGATGGCCATGGGCGGAGACTGGGCCAAGATGGATGAGATGGCTTTCGATAATCTCGTTTATACGGTTAACAAGAAACTTAAAAAATCAGTTCAGATCTTAGACTGGAAAAACTGAGGAATAAACCTTGAAATCAAAGAAAAAAGCCATTGCTGCGGTCTGCACAACTCTGCTTCTTTTGACGGCTACCGCCATCGGAGTTTTCTTGTTGTGCTTTAAGGTCGAAAGCAGGTTTGTAACTAAGACCATTGAATTGGGGGATACGCTTAGCGTTTCCCCCGATAGTTATATTACGGGGCAGGACTGGTCTGTTAATCTTGCCAAAGTTGATGCCTCGGGCGTTGATTTAAACAGGACAGGAGAGTACAAAGTCCTTGTGGATCACGCGTGGGATCACTTTGAGTACCTTATTATTATCGAGGACACCACTCCTCCCGAACTTGAAGTATTAAAGGAAGAAATCTGCCTCGCGGTGGATGAAAGCTACCCGGCGGACACATTTGTCGAATCCGTGTCTGACAACGGAACTGTAAATAAGCTAACCGTGGATGATAAGAGAAACATTACGTTCTCTGCTCCCGGTGAGTACGAAATAATGGTGAGGGCCGAAGATGAGAGCGGAAACTCGTCCGTCAAAAGACTTTGGGTGCTTGCCGACACTCCTCCCGTAATCACGGGAATGAAACCCATTTATATTTCGCTTAATACCGAATTTGACCCTGAAGTCGGAGTCACAGCAAATGATGATGTGGACGGTGACGTTACGGATAAGATTATTGTTGATACATCAAATGTTGTATTCGATGCTCCCGGTGAATATGAGATTACGTATGAAGCAACCGATTCATATAATCTTACGGGCAAGGCAACGGATACTGTATATGTATGTGCTCCCCTTGAACTTCAGGAAAAAATAAACAGGCATTTAATAAATGAAGAAAACAGTCATATCTATGGCGCCATCAATATATACGACGCAGGCTACTATGATGAGGATGACATGGGATTTATTCTTGAAGCTATGGAGCCCTGCGTTGTTCATTTCTATTTCAGGTTCTCGAACGGCTATGCAGAGGGCAGCGGCTTTATTATAGAAATAACCGACGATGCGGTCATTCTTTGTACGAATGCCCATGTGGCAAAGGAAATCGAAGGCAGAAATCCCGAATGTGTCTTCTATGACGGGACCACGACAAAGGTATATAAAGCATCCGAGTATGATTCTTCAAATGACGTTGCGTTCCTTAAAGTAATGAGGTCCGATCTTGGCGAATCTTTCGTTAAGAGTCTAAAAACCGTGCATATTAATAACACATATTGGAATGAATTGCCTCAGAACCCTGATTTGACGCTTGGTTTCAGGGTTATAAGAGAGAACGGAAGCGTACTTGCCGACAAGATGGGCGGAATGGTCCAGAAAGAGGGATATTGCGACATTGAGGAGGCCAGAAACTGGCTTATGACAGAAGTTACCTGTGAGAACTTCAGGGGAAGCTCCGGGTCGGCAGTCTTTGACAGCCACGGAAACCTCGTTGCCATGGTAAGAGCACAATCGATCATAGGCGGGAGAAAACAGTACTGGTGCACGACTTTTAAACAGATAATGGACTGGTATCGTGCACAATTTGGCAGGGATGTGTATTATTATTAGTAATCTGTTTGAGAATTAGTACTAAAATACCGAAATTACGCAGAAAAATGTGTAAAATCTTCCAAAAAAGTAGTGCAAATCAACGAAACAAGTGTTATAATCGTGAATATAGCAGTAATATTCTCTGCTGAACACTAATATTCTTACACGGAAGGAAGAATCCCTATGAAAGAGAAAAAGGCTTTTAGTTTAAACAGCGTAAAAACGAAGCTCATTCTTATCATGTTGGCAGTAGCAGCTATTCCCCTCGCTATCTCGCTTATTGTCAGCTACAAATCCTCGACAAACAAAGCACTTGAAGATGCGGAGCAGAATCTGCTTGCCCAGGCTTCGGCCATTCAGGCAAAATTCGATGGTATCATGATGCAGAACATCAGAGCACTCCAAGAGGCAGCAAGCAATGCAAACATTGTTTACTACCTTGAAGGTAACCCTTACGGAGTACCCGATGATGAAATGCTTGCAGCGGTATCTTCAGTCGACAATATCTTTGGCGACGGAAACGTAACCGCCCTTACCGGTCCCGACGGTATGCAGTTATTTAAGACCTCGGGATCTCTCGTAGACGTATCAGAGAGAGAATACTTCAAGAAAGCCATGGCAGGTGTCGTTTATGTTTCAAACATGAACGTATCCAAGTCAAACGGCTCAAGAATCTGTACAATCGCAGTTCCCATCAAAGGTCATGATGGAAAAGTTGTCGGCGTATTACAGAGAAACTACGATTTAAAGGTATGGCATCAGTTCCTTATGGATGAAGCACCTGACTGTTTCCTCGTTGATACGGCAGGTATGGTTGCCGCTCACTCTCAGTACGAGATTGAAGAAGAAGATGACAGAAGCGGATCCCAGTTCTTTACATCCGGACAGTCAACCGGCGTATATGAAGTTGACACAGGAAAAGGATATCGTGCCGTTGTAGCATACGTTAAAGATGAGAATACAGGCTGGATTATCTGTAATGCATCTAACACCCAGACAATTACAGC
>JAGACI010000070.1 GCA_017614185.1 Lachnospiraceae bacterium
AATACTTCAAGAAAGCCATGGCAGGTGTCGTTTATGTTTCAAACATGAACGTATCCAAGTCAAACGGCTCAAGAATCTGTACAATCGCAGTTCCCATCAAAGGTCATGATGGAAAAGTTGTCGGTGTATTACAGAGAAACTACGACTTGAAGGTATGGCATCAGTTCCTTATGGACGAAGCACCTGACTGTTTCCTTGTTGATACAGCAGGTATGGTTGCCGCTCACTCTCAGTACGAGATTGAAGAAGAAGATGACAGAAGCGGATCCCAGTTCTATACATCGGGACAGTCAACCGGCGTATATGAAGTTGACACAGGAAAAGGATATCGTGCAGTTGTAGCATATGTTAAAGATGAGAATACAGGCTGGATTATCTGTAATGCATCTAACACCCAGACAATTACAGCAGATGCAAGACGTTCAGCATTGACAGTTCTTGTTATCGGACTTGTGCTTCTTGTAGTTGCTACATTTGTATCCTTCATTATGGCCAAGAATTTCACAGAGCCTATCGGAGTTGTTAATACTGCATTATCAGCATTGGCAGACGGTAGATTTGAGAAAATCGAGAAGCATACACAGCGTAAGGATGAATTCGGTGAGATTGTAAATGACACCAATAACCTTATCGATAAGCTTTCCGCAATCGTCAGCGATATCAAGAATTCTGCTTCTGATGTTAACAGCTCATCTGTTGACCTTGCAGATACAGCTGAACAGATTGCTAAGACTGCAGACGATGTATCACATGCAGTTGAAGAGATTGCAAGCGGTGCTACCCAGCAGGCTGACGAGATTCAGAATGCTACCAAGAGCACAGAGACAATCAGTGACAACATTCAGACAGTTACCGATAACGCAGGCAGCGTAGCGGTTACAGCTGATGAGATGAGCGCAGACAGCAGAGAATCTGCTAAGCAGCTCGATAAACTTAAGATTTCATCCGATGAGATGAGCCGTGCGGTTGAAGAGATTACTCAGAAGATCGGTTCCACAGGAGCAGCTGTTGAGCGTATCAGCTCCAAGGTTGAGGCAATCAACTCCATCGCATCACAGACCAACCTCCTTGCACTCAATGCTTCAATCGAGGCAGCAAGAGCAGGTGAGGCAGGAAGAGGATTCGCAGTTGTTGCTGAAGAAATCGGCAAACTTGCAGATGAGTCCGCTAACTCAGCTAACGAGATTCGTGCAGAGATGGATAACCTTCTTTCAGAATCACAGAGCGCAGTTGCAGTTGCCAAGGAAGTTGAGACAACCACGCAGGAGCAGAAGAGCATCCTCGAAGAGACTGTTGCAAGTATCAACAAGCTCATCGGCGGAATCGAATCCTCTGTTGCAGGTGTTGAGTCTATTAAAACCAGTGCCGATGCATGTGAAGCTTCCAAGACTGAAATTGTTGACGCAATGAGCGGACTTTCCGCAATTTCAGAGGAGAACGCAGCAAGTGCAGAAGAGACATCCGCATCCATGCAGGAACTCAATGCTACAGTTACCACTCTTTCAAGTGCAGCTCAGTCATTGAGAGATATCTCTGATAACCTCATTGAAGAGATGAAATTCTTCAAAGAGTAATTGCAGACAAATAAAAGTTATAATATAATAGCCGTGAGGTCGGGAGCACCGCTCCCGACCTCATTAAGTTTAAGGAATATTATGAAATTAATATCGAAAGGGGCATGAAATGAGCGAAGCTTTAAAACCTATCAAAGAGGGTAAAGTAAGAGAGATTTACGACAACGGGGACACACTTATCCTTGTTGCAACCGACAGAATCAGCTGCTTCGACGTTATCTTAAATAATGTTGTAAGCAAGAAAGGACAGGTTCTTACACAGATGTCCAAGTTCTGGTTTGAAATGACAAAGGACATCATTCCCAATCACATGATCAGCACCGATACAAAGGATATGCCTGAGTTCTTCAGAACTCCCGAGTTCGAAGGCAGATCAATGATGGTTAAGAAGCTTAACATGCTTCCCGTAGAGTGTATTGTAAGAGGATATATTACAGGCAGCGGCTGGGCATCCTATAAGGAGAACGGAACAGTTTGCGGAATCAAGCTTCCCGAGGGACTTAAGGAATCCGAAAAGCTTCCTGAACCTATCTATACTCCTTCAACCAAGGCAGAAATCGGTGATCACGATGAGAATATCTCATTTGAACAAAGCATTGACTACCTTGAGAAGCGTTTCCCCGGAAAGGGAGAGGAGTATGCTAAGGCATTAAGAGACAAGACTATTGCCCTTTATAAGAGGTGCGCTGATTATGCCAGAAGCAAAGGCATTATCATCGCTGATACCAAGTTTGAATTCGGACTTGATGAAAACGGAAATATTGTTCTCGGCGACGAGATGTTAACACCCGACAGCTCAAGATTCTGGCCTGCAGACGAGTACAAAGTGGGCGGAGCACAGGCTTCATTTGACAAGCAGTTTGCAAGAGACTGGCTTAAGGCAAATGAGGGCCATAACTGGACTTTGCCACAGGATATTGTCGACAAGACAATCAACAAATATCTTCAGGGTTATGAGCTCTTAACCGGGGGCAAATTATAGGTTATAAATATACTTTTTTTCTTTCCTAGACAAAGCATGTGTGATACAATGTTTTTGGACGGTTTTAAAGATGGAAGTTAACGAACAATCGAGGCGAGGACGTGTTGCCAGACTTAAAAGAGTCATCATTTTTCTCCTGATTTTCTTCCTTCTTCTCCCTTTGGTTATATGCCTCATATTGGGTATCAGAATCAGGGAACTAAACTCTCGTTTAGATGAGCTGACGGCTCTTTTGAATGCCAGATTGGACAGCGGAGTGGGTGTTGAGAGGTCGATTCCCAAAGAAGAGACTTCCGAGGCCATAGAAACTCCGACAGAGGAAGATACAGAAGAAGAGGAAGTGCCGGAGAGTGCACTGCATAAGGTTTACCTTACTTTTGATGACGGGCCGAGCGTTTATACCGATCAAATCCTTGATATCTTAAAGGAGTATAACGTGAAGGCCACGTTTTTTGTGGTAGGGAAGGAAGATGAAGTTTCTCTCGCCGCATACAAGAGGATAGTGGACGAAGGGCACACGCTCGCAATTCATTCATACAGCCATAAATATGGTGACATTTACCAGTCGGTAGACAGTTACGCATACGACCTTGAAAAGCTTGAGACGCTTCTTTATGAGACCACGGGAGCACAGTGCAAATATGTGAGATTCCCCGGAGGAAGTTCCAATAAGGTCAGCAAGGTCAGCATGGCGGACATAATCCATTACGTACATTCGGTGGATATGGAATACTTTGACTGGAACATATCGGCGTCAGATGCGGTGAATACCGCACTTGCTCCCGAATCGATAGTCTCGAATGTAATGAACAACATAGACAGGTATGAAACCGACATTGTTCTTTTACATGACACAGGAAGCAGGAAAAGCACTGTGGATGCCCTGCCTGCCATTATCGAGAGCATTCAGGCAAAGGAAGGGCACGAACTTTTGCCAATAGACGATGATACGGAATTAATTCAGCATTTGAAGATAGAAGAATAAGATTGGAGGAAGCAAAATGGGTTTTTTCTCAGATTTAAAGGATGACCTTGCTACGGCAGTTAATGAATTAATGCCTGAAGAGGAAGCCATCCGTACCGGAGAAGAAGAGGCGGTTATCACACCCGAAGAAAAGATAGAGGATGAAGCCGTTGTTATTCCTGAGGAGAAGAGGGATTTGGAGCCTGAACCTGTTGTTCCCGAAGAGGAAGGTTTTTCCCTTGACAAGATGCTTGAAAACATCGACTCCATCATACCGGAAGAGCCGGTAAAGGAAGAAGAAATCAAAGAAGAGATTAAGGAAGAGGTTACCGAGGCACCGGTAATCGAAGAGCCTTTGGCAGAGCCCGAAATCGTTCCCGAACCCGTAGTAGAAGAGGTTAAGGAAGAGCCGGCACCTGCTGTTATCAAAAATGAATCAAAAGGGGTTAAGAGATCTATGGAAAGCACAGCAAACAGAATGATTTCAGATGAGACATCCGTTATTACACAGGGTATGACCATCAATGGTGACGTTTCCTCAGACGGTTCTATCGATGTAGTCGGAAGCATCAACGGAAATATTGATATTTTAGGCAAACTTAACGTAACAGGAAGCATCCTTGGTAACTCAAAGGCTTCTGAAGTATTTGCCGACGGAGCCAAGATTACAGGCGAGATTGTCAGTGAAGGAAGCGTTAAGATCGGACAGAGCTCAGTTATCATCGGTAACATCACAGCTACAAGCGCAGTTATCGCAGGAGCTGTCAAAGGTGATATAGATGTTAAAGGTCCCGTTATCCTTGACACATCAGCTATTGTTATGGGCGACATCAAGTCCAAGTCTGTACAGATTAACAACGGTGCGGTTATCGAAGGTAAGTGCTCACAGTGCTATGCTGAAGTTAATCCCACATCCTTCTTTGAAGAGTTTAAGAAAACAGCCAAATAGTTTGGACCGAAGGAGCTATAGATGCGCAGAATCTTATTAAAGCTTAGCGGTGAGGCTTTGGCCGGCGAGAAGAAGACCGGATTCGATGAGCCTACCGTAAGAGGCGTTGCAGAGCAGGTTAAAGAACTTGTTGATTCAGGAATCGAAGTCGGAATAGTTATCGGCGGCGGTAATTTCTGGAGAGGAAGATCGAGCGAGAACATTGACAGAACCAAAGCAGACCAGATTGGAATGCTTGCAACGGTTATGAACTGTATTTATGTTTCCGAGATTTTCAGAAGTACGGGAATGAAGACCGATATCCTAACACCTTTTGTGTGCGGTGCGTTCACGGAGCTTTTCTCCAAGGACAAGGCAAATGCATACTTTGCCGACGGACACGTTGTATTCTTTGCGGGAGGTACTGGTCATCCTTACTTCTCAACAGATACAGGCGTTGTATTAAGGGCTATCGAGGTTGAGGCTGACAGCATTCTTCTTGCCAAGTCAATCGACGGAGTATATGACGACGATCCCGGCAAGAATCCTAACGCTCACAAGTATTCCGAGGTCACCATCCAGGAGGTAATCGACAAGAACCTTCAGGTTGTTGATATGACGGCATCGATACTTGCCAGAGACAATAAGATGCCGATGCTCGTATTCGGGCTTAACGAAGAGAAGAGTATCGTTAATACCGTAAACGGCAAATTTAACGGAACCAAGGTTACCGTTTAAAATATGGGAGGTTATCACAATGGATGAGAGAGTAAAAACTTACGAAGATAAAATGCAGAAGGCATATGACTTCCTTGCAACAGATTATCAGTCAATCCGTGCAGGACGTGCCAATCCTCATGTACTTGATAAAATAAGGGTTGATTATTACGGAACACCTACCCCGCTTCAGCAGGTAGGTAACATTTCCGTTCCCGAACCCAGAATTATTCAGATTGCTCCCTGGGAAAAGAGCATCATTAAGGATATCGAGAAAGCCATCCTTGCATCAGACGTAGGAATCACTCCTACAAACGATGGCGCGGTAATAAGACTCGTATTCCCCGAGCTTACCGAGGAGAGACGTAAGGACCTTGTTAAAGAGGTTAAGAAGAAAGGTGAGGACAGCAAGGTTGCAATCCGTAACATCAGACGTGACGGCAACGATGCTTTCAAGAAACTCTCCAAGGCCGAGGATATTTCCGAAGACCAGATTAAGCAGCTTGAGGATCAGCTCCAGAAGCTTACAGATAAGTTCATTAAGGATATCGATTCCTTAATCGAATCAAAGTCTAAAGAGATTCTTACAGTATAAAAATCAAAGGGACAGAAAATCGGCAATCCGATTGTTTGTCCCTTAAGTGTTATAATATAGTTTTTTGGAGGACTGACATGGAAGAACGCAAAGTCCCTTACCATCTTGCCATAATCTTAGACGGAAACGGAAGATGGGCAAAGGCCAAAGGTATGCCCAGAAACTACGGGCATGTCCAGGGAGCCAAAGTTGTTGAAGATATGTGCGAAATCGTCTGGAATAAAGGTATTCATTATTTCACGGTTTACGCTTTTTCTACAGAGAACTGGAACAGACCCACAGATGAAGTTGATGCTTTGATGGGTTTGCTTCGAAACTACATGAAGAACTGTATCAAGCGCGCAAGCAAGAACAACATGTGCGTAAGAATCCTCGGAGACAAATCAAAACTTGCGCCCGATATCAGAAAGAGCATTGATGATCTTGAGGAGGCTACCAAGGATAACACAGGTCTTCACTTCCAGATTGCAATCAACTATGGCGGAAGAGATGAGATAAGAAGAGCCGTAAGAAAGATTGCGATTGACGCAAAGGATGGGAAAATTAACCCTGATGACATTACAGAGGATGTAATATCGGGAAGTCTTGATACTCATGATATGCCCGATCCTGATTTGTTAATCAGAACCTGTAACGAACAGAGAATTTCGAACTTCCTCTTATGGCAGCTCGCGTACACAGAACTCTATTTTACGCCCGTTGCCTGGCCTGATTTTAACGAGGAAGAACTTGATAAGGCCATAGACGCATACAGCGGAAGAAACCGCAAATTTGGCGGCATTAAGGAGGATAAGTAATTTGAAAACCAGAATCATCAGCGGAACAATCCTTACGCTTCTTGCCGGAACGTGTATGATACTTGGAGGTTTGTATCTTCTTGGATTGATGATTGTTATGGCACTCATTGCCTTTTATGAGTTATCCAAAGCTACAGGACTTCATGTGAAGGGTGTGAAGACCAACGCATTTGAATCAATGGCATATGTTTCCATTGTTGTTATGTATGCTTTCATTTATCTTGATTATGTTGGAATAGGCCTTGGAATCTGGTCGACAGCATTCCTTATGTGCCTTCTTATCATCTACGTGGTTAAGTTCCCTACATATGACGCTTCACAGATGATGAGAGCATTTTTCTGTGTTATGTACGGACCTTTCCTTTTCTCATACGTATACAGAATAAGAGCTCTTGAGAACGGAGTATATCTGGTATTCCTTGTATTAATCTGTTCTGCATTAAACGATACATTCGCCTACTTTACCGGAATGGCTATCGGAAAGCACAAACTTGCACCGAAGCTTTCTCCCAAGAAGACAATAGAGGGCAGCATCGGCGGAATTATCGGAGGAGCACTCGGTGGAGGAATCTACGGATGGTTCCTTGGCAACAATGTTTACCACAATGACAGAATGTGGTGGGTCCTTGCGATTATCTGCGGACTTGCAAGTATCATTGGTCAGATTGGTGACCTTGCGGCATCGGGAATCAAGAGAAATTACAACATCAAGGACTACGGAACCATTATTCCCGGACACGGCGGAATTATGGACCGAGTGGACAGCATCATTGTAACTGCTCCAATCGTTTATTATCTTTCAATCTTATTTATGAGCCTTGACTATACTGCAAGACGCTGGTAGAGGTTTTTGTAATGAAGAAAATCGGTATTTTGGGTTCAACGGGTTCCATCGGAACCCAGGCCCTTGACATAGTAAGAGCCAATTCCAAGGAACTTAAGGTAGTGGCTTTGGCTGCCGGAAGCAACATCGATCTCATGGAAAAGCAAATAAGGGAGTTTAAACCCGAGGTTGCGGTCATGGGAAGCGATAAGGCAGCTTTCGAACTTAGAAACAGAGTCTCGGATCTTCCGGGACTTAAAGTGCTTTCAGGAATGGAAGGCATGCTCGAGATGGCTGTTCTTCCTTCAATGGAGATGTTCCTTACGGCCATTGTCGGAATGATTGGCATAAGACCTACGATAGCGGCTATTGAAGCCGGCAAAACCATTGCCCTTGCAAACAAAGAGACACTGGTATGCGCAGGGCATATTATTATGCCTCTTGCCAGGGAAAAGGGCGTCAAAATCCTTCCCGTAGACAGCGAGCACAGTGCAATCTTCCAGTCAATAGGAAGCGAGCCTAACGAAAAAATAGAAAAGATTCTTCTCACAGCTTCAGGCGGTCCTTTCCGCGGTATGAAGAGGGAAGAGTTAAAGGATAAAACTGTAGCGGATGCCTTAAAGCACCCCAACTGGTCAATGGGCCAGAAGATTACCATCGACTCGGCTTCTCTAGTCAATAAGGCATTGGAAGTAATGGAGGCAAGGTGGCTTTTTGATGTTACTCTGGATCAGATTGAAGTAATAATTCACCCTCAGAGTATTATCCATTCCGCAGTTCAGTTTATTGATGGTGGAATTATAGCCCAGATGGGTGTGCCTGACATGAAGCTTCCCATTCAGTA